>CACYBU010000071.1 GCA_902772665.1 uncultured Methanobrevibacter sp.
AATCGTCACCACCAATAGTGAAAAATTAGTATTGTTAGATGAACTTGAAGGAATAACCGAACTTGATGCAGCAGTTAAAATCATATCCACATTCATTGATATGATAAAAGAGTCCAATTCCTATGGCGTCATCGTCACCCATATGGCAAGGGAACTGATGAACTACACTGACATTAGAGTAGACGGTATTGAAGCTAAAGGACTCGATGAGAATTATAATCTGATTGTTGACAGAACTCCGAAAATGAATTTCCTTGCAAAAAGTACCCCTGAATTAATCCTAAAAAGAATATATGAAAAATCAGATGATGATTTAAAAGCAGTATATGCAAGAATTTTAGAAAAATTCTAAGACCTCCATATACTACTTTTTACTATTAAATTGGTTTAAAATCACAATTTAAAATTATATATGGTTAAAAATAAAAAAAAGTGAATTGTTTATTCATTTACTTTTTACTGTGATTTTAACTTTTTTACTGGTTGGCTTGTAGGCATTATTGCCTGCAAACCTGATGACAGCAGAGTATTTGCCTTTTTTCTTTAAGTTTTTAATCTTAAAGGTAACCTCACCTTTCCTGTTTGTTGTTGCCCCGTAGGTTTTACATTTAACTTTAAGAGTAACTTTAACATTCCTGAGAGGTGTTTTTGCGGATTTCAAAGTAACTGTATACTTTTTAACTTTGGTTTTAGTCTTGAAAGTTTTCTTTTTAGCAGTAATGTGAGTGGACTTTTTGGCAACATTTGGCTTAGGTTTAACCGGTTCATCAACTGTTACAGTAGTGTTTTGCGTAATCGGTGCGAATTTGCCGTCACCAGAGTATGAAATTGTAATCTGATGACCACCCTCTTCCAGATTGTCAAATGTAATGTTTGCTGCACCGTCTTTGAGAGCCACTGTTTTAACAATCTTTCCGTTGTCAACACTTACAGTGAAATTACCCGTTGCATCCCTATCCAGTTTGATGGAAAAGGTATGTGATTTGGTTTTAGAAGAACAATAAGTATGGAATGCCTGGCTTGCCAGAACTTCAACACCATTAACAGTAACGGTAGCATTTGCACAGTCTGCATAAAAATCATCACCTTCAGAGACACAGGCAGTGATGAAGTATTTTCCTGCCATTAAATTGGCGAAAGTAGCTCTGCCTACACCTTCGGCAATATGAGCAGTCTGATTCAACCTGCCAATATTAACAAGAACCTCCCCTGTGAAGTTAGCATTGGTGCTGAGTTTAACAACCAAATCTTCACCATAATCACTCTTATCTACAGTCATATTTAAATCAACGTTATATTTAACTGTATTTATGATATTAACCTCTTTACTGACCTTATAATTATTGTCTCCGTTGTAGACTGCATAAATGATGTAAGTACCTTTAGCCAAACCATCAAATACGGCAACCTCCTCCACAGCAACAGTCCTATTATCAATTAATCTAAAGGTCACATTACCCTCAGCATCATCAGGTACAATACTAGTAACACTGATAGATTCATACACATGAATGATTCTATTTAAAACAACAATGTCTATACTGGAATCGGCTTTATCGACTGTGAATGTGTCGTTTGCAGTTACTCCATTGAATAATGGACTTGAATATCCTGTGATATTTGCATAATAGCTGCCTGCCGGCAATTCAACTGTATTTTGACCTTCACCGTTTATAACTTCAATGTTAACCATTGTCCCGTTAATATCAACTGTATAATCATCATCCTGACCTGCGGTAACCTTAACTGTGACTTTATTAGGATAAACTGCATCATCAACACTTACAACAATAATATTGTTGCCCTTATCAGAAATAACAGTAACATTTAACTCACTTGCTAGATATTTGGAGTTTTCTGCATATTTAACCGTGACATTGAATTTGCCAATACAATCAACTATAAATGAACGGTTTATCAAATCATCACCAATGAAGAATGAAACATTTCCTTCATCCACTTCAGTACCATTAACAGTAAATACTGTTGAATCAATTGTGATTGTTTCCCCGTATCTAGTTAAAATTGGATTTTTAACAATGATTTCAGTTTCAATCTTTTTAACTGTTACTTTAATTGTTTTAGTGGATGATAAGTATTTTTCAGTTTCACCATATGTTATTGTTATTTGAGCATGTCCTCCACTAACAGCAGTAAGTTTACCGTCAGCGGAAACCCTGACAACACTTTCATCACTGCTTGAATAATCCAAATGAAAACCTTCACCAACATCAACGTAAGCTTCAATTTCAATGTTTTCATCTGTTGAGTTCAATATCTTATCCTCCGCTGTTATCTGAGTTTCGATTTTAGAAACTTGGACAGTTAGTGTGTCCTGTGAATTTTCATGTTTTCTATCACCCTGATATCTGACTGTAATTGTAGCGGTGCCTTTTCCAACTGCTGTGACTAAACCGTCTTTATCAACAGTTGCAACACTTTCATTGCTGATTGTATAGTTAAGTACACCTTCAAATGAAGGGTCGGTTGAAGTTAAAGCGGTTTTGATTTGTGATTTATCATCTATTTTAAGTGAAATTTCCTTATCCCCTTTAACGGCAATTACAGTTTCATATTTACTTACAGTTACTGTTACTGTTTTGGATGAGTTTTCATGTGTTGAGTTGCCTGCAAATCTAACTGTCAGGATTGCAGTACCGTTTCCAGTAGCTTTGAAATCACCAGTGTTGGATGTGAAATTAACAATGCTGACCTCACTGCTTTCATAAATCAGTTGTGTCTGTGTATTTAAAGTGCCATTGACATAGAATTCAGCACCAATATTTGGAGTATCATCCACTTTAAATGATTCTCCACCATAGATATTTATGTCTGTAGGGATTTTATTAACTGTGATTTTAATGGTGTAATTTTCAGCTTTGAATTTGTCTGAATCGCAATAGACAGTCATGTATGCAGTTCCTCCAGCTTTGGCTAGGATATGGGCTGTTGTGTAGTAACTTCCATTTGCCAGTCTTATGTCATTATCCTGGCTGAATGATATGATTTCTGAATCAAACACGACCCCCAGTGTATCCCCTGCCTGAGCATATCCCCGGTGGATTTCATCAAGTTTAAAAGCAATTTCAAAATTCATCTCATCAGTTACATTCATTGTGATTTCACTGGCTTTGATATTTGTTACATTTATGGTAAGAGGGACTTTTAGAACTTTTACAGTCAGATTAAAACTTTCACAACAAGAATAATCCTGATAAGATCCGTCATAGGAAAATGTGAGATTTACAGTTCCTTCGGCCGTTTTTACTAAAATATCATAAGTTCCGTTTAAACTGATTAGTGAAGAATCATTGCAGATTATATTTATCTTATCATAATTGCCGTTTGCAGTTTTTATGAGTTTATCCTTACTTAAACCCTGACCTGCATATAATATGATGGAATCATCACTTTGAGGAATCATGTAAGGTCCATTGAAGCAGGTTTCATATACAATATCGTTACAGTAAATGTCAACTCGAGCATTTCCTGTATCGTTTATCCGTAAGGTGAATTCTTCATTAAAACAAACTTTATCTTTATTTAATTCTCCCATATCACAGGTTACATCAAAATCGACATAATTTGGAATTGTCAAAATCTGTTCCATCATGTGCCGCCAGATAATATTTTATATTAGCAGTTTCATTATAAAGAAGCCTGTGGGAACTTGCAGTGGAATTAATGAATAACCAGTTACTAGGTGTTATGCCGCCTCCAACGAAGTTAGAGTTGAATGTTTCGTGATTTTGAGAGGTTGTTCCCCACCAGTTATCATCAATATTGACAGTGCCTGAAACCAGAAGGAATGTATACATTGTATTGTTTTTCTGATAACCATTTTCTAAAAAGATTGAATTTTTAACGGCACTATTACCCTTGTCATTTGAGGTTTTCCAGACAATTACATTACCGTTGCTTTGATAAGTATTGTTTATAGCCTCGTTTTTTGTGGAAAATACATTTGTCGACTGTAACTTCACTGTTGTTTGTTTCAACGTATAATGCACCATCGTTTCGAGCGTTATTGGAGGTGAAACTAGAATTATATAAATTGAATTCCCCATTATCAGCACCGATGTAGATGGCCGCACCTTTACCTTCAGCAGTATTGTTTGAGAATATGCAGTTTTCAATATTATAACTGCCTCCAATGGATTTGATGTATACTGCACCGCCATCACCAGTATTGGTTTTACCGTTGACGAATTTGATGTTTTTAAGGGTGACGTTTAATGCCTGCACATTGAATATTCTAGTCATTTCACCGGCATCAATGGCATGGCCTTTACCGTCAATAGTAATGTTTCTGTTTATTAAAATACCCTCTTTAATTGAGTCTTCAGTACAGTATTTATAGTCACGGCTGAATTCGAGTTCATCATTTTCATCAACCAGCCACTGGAGAATATCAAAGTCACAGATAATAACCTCCTTGGTTAGGGATACATATTCGTTGCCTACTGTGATGTGGGCATCGTCTGAAATTTTAGTATAGTAAACCCTGCCATGACCGTTACTGTCAAGGGTTACCTTATCTGTGCTTAAACTTAAAGTTGTGGAATTAACATTCAGTGTAAGTTCTGAGAGATTATAATTTGATATAACACTTGTTGAATCATCGGATTTGTTATATACATTATTCAGTGAAATAATCGCATAATCGTCGAAGAATTTAATGTCAAGATACAGCCAGTTGTTTAAAGTTGTTCGATTATAGACTCCGGATACTGTTTGATATGCATCTGCAAAAGAATTATAATCATTGGATGTGTTTCCAAACCAGTTATTGGTAAGTTTGACTTCAGAACCGCCATAAATACTATACGCTCCAGGATTATTCAGGAATATGGAATTGGTTATAGTTGCTGATTTTTGAGTATAGAGAACAGAACCTGACCTGTCATTGGCAACATTATTTATAAAAACGGATTTATCGATATTGACTGCACCCTCATCAACATAAATAACTCCTCCACCATTACTGCCGTCGGCAACTTTGTTGTTTATGAAATTACTGTTTTTAATGTCTGCCTGATTATCATGATAATACCTGATAACGCCCGCTTTACTTACAGCACGATTATTAATGAAATTACAGTTATCTATAGTACAGTAATCTCCAACACAGTCTATTACTCCTCCATAATCTGTTGCAATATTATCTGTGAAATTACAGTTTAATATATTAAAATAATTTGAGTAATGTGCTATTACAATTGCAGAACCATATGATGCTTTAGCATTAATGAAACTGACATTATTGACAGTCACGTGAGAAACACCTTCTGGAATATTAAATATTCTGGTTTTGCCTTTGGCATCAATTTTATGGCCATTACCATTAATGGTGATTTTTCTTGGAATGACAATACCCTCTGTTATGGTGTCACAGTCAGAGTATATGTAGTCATGAGTCAGCTCTATTACCTCACCGTCACTGCTGAAGAATATAATCTCATTAAGGGCTTTGAAACTTCCGTCATCATTAATTGTATATTCAAGTTGAGTGGAGGTAGTAGCATCCCCATAACTGGCAGTCAATGTAGCTGCTATCCGGTCCATTCTAAATTGATAGTTTGCTTGGCCGTTATCATCCAAAGTTATTGAAGATATTGAAACATTGGCGTTTAATCCGCCAAGAATTAATGTAATCGGTTGTAATGCATATTCCTCATAACTGCTGATTTTGCCCTGATTATAAACATTATTTAAAGATATGTTTGCATTGCCAGTTATGGTCGGAATGGCATTATTTACAGTTACACCTTCGGTTTTGGAAATATATGAATTATTTTCTATTGTGTTTCCCCACCAGTTGTACTGCGCAATGACGTTGCCGGTTGCATTAATATTTTTTGCAGCACTATTTTTCATGAAAACAGAGTTATCTATTTTTAAATTTGCATTTGAAGTTAAATTAAGAGATACAACTGAATTACTTCCTGTATTTTACATAAATACTGATTCTGTTATCTTATTTGAATTGCTTGCAGCACCTGCAACATATACTGCATCACCTTCAAAGTCTGCTGTATTGTTAATAAATGTACGTTGATTATTTCAATTTTATTTCCCTTGAAATATACCGCAGAACCATTGGCACCGATGGCATTTGCAAAAATAATATTTTTTAAAGTTAAATTATATGTATTATTATCATCAAAGTAAAATATATTGCTCAGTCCTTTTGCATCAATAATGTATCCTTGACCGTCAATTGTCATGTCCTTTGCAAATTGGATTCCATTGGTTAAGATGGAATCTTTAGCGGAATCATATATGCAATCTTGATCTAATGAGATTTCACCCTCATCAGAATTAATTTTATTATTTAACCCTTTAAATGAAGGTTTGACTTCTCGGATTAATTTGACCCCGTTAAACTCAATGGTTATTTCATATTTACTAGCAGGTGCATGTTCAATTGTTGCCACACCGTCAGTTCCCATAAAAACACTCTCAGCAACTTCAATATTTATGGCTTTGACAGTGAAATTGATTGAAGGCAAAGCGTATTTATCATAAGAAGGAATTATGACTCCATTATCGTAGAGATTATTTAAGGTTATATCTGCGCTGTCGTCATCTGCTATCATATCCAGGATATAATAGTTAGTAAGTGTTTCACCTGAAACGACAGGAGCTTCATTATCATCAGCTGTTGTACCCCACCAATTGTTATCCATGATTAGATTACCTACATTAAGTAAATTATCTCCATAATTATTAACTATAATAGAATTGCTGACAGTCATTGTAGCATAATCCCCACAAATCATGGAATTTGCAGTGTTGTTTATGAAAACACATCTGTCTATAGTGCCATTATATCCATAATTATAAATAGCATCACCATGTGCTGCTTTATTGCCTATAAATGTGGAATTAATTATATTTCCCATATTCTGATCTGCATTTGAATAAAATGCACCACCCCATCCACCAGCAACATTATCAATGAATGTGCAGTTAAATATTTCATAATCATCAAGAGCCTGACCCAATGCTGCAATTGCACCTCCCTTTGAAGCAGCATGATTATCTATAAATGTAGAATTGTATATGCTCATTTTAACATTATACGCGTAAATTGCACCCCCACCATAAATTGCACTTTCACCAATTCCAGAATCACTTCCAGTTGCCTGGTTGTCTTTAAAAGTACAATTTATAATGGTCAGATTCTTGTTTGTATAAATTGCACCGCCACTATCAGAACTGCCTCCGATGAATATAATATTTTTTAAAGTTATGCTCTCCACACAAATATTGAATATTCTGGAATTTTCACCGGTAGAATCAATCGTATGGCCTTTACCGTCAATAACAATGTTTTCCCGCTTAATCTGGATACCGTTACTCCCATTATAAGATCCGTGATAATCCTTTTCCAGTTCCGTATAATTTTTAGACGTATTGCCATTTATTGCTTCATATAAATCATTGAAATCTCCAGTTTCCTGCAGAATTTCATCATCATTTATTTTTAAATTATTATCATTAACTTCTCTCACACTATCCGTTGAATTAGGAGTGTTTAAAGCTTGAATTTCACTATCCTCTGCACATACAGTTGAAATAGTGAAAAGAATAGAAATAATTAATGTAATAATTATTATTCTTTTTATTAATTTCAAAGTTAAATATCCTCCTTTACACCACATAGTTTATTAATTATTTATAATTTTGTTGTAAATCTTATTTAAACTATTTTTAACAATTTAAATAATACTGTATGAAAAACCCTTTGCTTATTTAAAATAACTTAATATTTACACAAACAATAATCATCAAAATATGACTTGTATAAAACATATAGGTTTCACCTGCAAAAGATTCATAATAAATCATTAGAATCATTGCCCCCTCTGTCTTTAAATATTTATTGCATTTAGTTCCGACACCCTACAATTTACCCCGTCCTGAAACATCCCTGTTTTCATAGACCATAAAATACTGGCAATATACGACCCATTTGTTTTAATTGAGTGCAATCAATACAAATATTAACAGTTAAAAACAGATAATAAACTGTTGAGTGATAACCATGAATTTATTTGGAAAAATTACAGATTACAAATCTGACTTTATAACTTATGGAAGAACTTTTGAAAAGTATAAATGGTATAAACCTATTTTAATTGTAATTATTGGAGTTATACTGTATTCAATATTAAGCGCCATCATTATGGTAATCTTTAATATATCTGGTTTAAGTTCAATTAAAGATTCAAGTATTCAGACAATAGAAACCGTTTTAACAGTAATCACGTTTATTCCTTCTGTTTATATTGCATCAAAAATTGTTAAAGACAGACCCTTTTCATCCTATTTAACATTAAATACCTCATGGAACTGGATCGTATATTTCAAAACACTCGCAATCGCATTTTCAGTATACTTGATAATAACCATTATTGATGTATTGATTAAAGGAGGCACCATTAACAATAATTTAAACATCATTGCATTTTTAGCAATTGTAATCCTAACTCCTTTCCAGTGTTTTGCCGAAGAATTGATATGTCGCGGATTTTTCATGCAGACCTTTGGATCATGGTTTAAAATACCGGGCATAGCAATAATTCTGCAGGCAATACTATTTTCCATTATGCATCTTAATTTTTCATTAGGAATAATCATTTTCATAATCGCAGGTTTATGTTTAGGATTCATCGCATGGTACAGTAAAGGTTTGGAGGTTTCATCAGCAATACATGCAATTAACAATCTTTTCTCGTTTACATTAGCCGGGTTAGGTTTAGGTTCTGCAAGTGGCATACTCCCGATTTCAGAGATTATAACCGCTAGTGCAGTAATAATTACAACAATACTTGCAATAATTACCCTAGAACAGAAATTTAAATGGTTTGGATTTAATACAGATTAATTGAAGTGCAATACTTCATTTAATCTTTTTTTTATAATGTGATTTAAATGATAAATATAATTTTACTCACATTGTTAAGATAAACAAAAAGGATTGACAAAAAATCATACACAAAATTTAATGAATAAAATCCCAATTAATATTCCTTAAAATAATATGCTTAAAAATAGTTTGAAAAAACTAAAAATCTGAGTTATCCTATAAAATATATAAAATTGAGATTAAAATGAGTTTAAATTAATTCAAAATAATAATAATAACCCATTAATTAAACATATAAAATAAAGAGAGAAAAATATCTCTCTTATTTTTTGACTTTCAACTTGGTTTTAATTGTGTCTTTCAAGTAAGTGATTTTAATTGTATAGGTTTTGCCTGCCTTGAATTTCTTAATAACCTTATTTTTAAGAGTGACCTTAGCAATACCTTTCTTACTGGTTTTTGCCATGTAGGTTTTGCCCTTAACCTTAAATGTTATTTTTTTACCTTTAATCGCTTTGCCATTACTGGATTTGAGTTTGGCCTTAAGGACTACTTTCTCAGCATTCTTTTTAACCTTGACAACTTTATTGCTCTTAAGAATCTGTTTAACAGTGATTATATGTTTACTGCTTACGCCTTTATATGAAAGTTTGACAATGTACTTGCCAGGAGTATAAGTTTTATCCAGTTTGATAGTAATATAACCTCTAGAGTCTGTTTTATAAGACTTGGTTTTAGCATTTATGGAAATTTTAATTTCCACTCCTTTAACAGGTTCACCATCAACACCTATAATCCTAATCTCATACTTATAGTTACTGTTATAATCCTTCTTAATATCCTTGTTAATGATTTTTGCTTCATTTACTTTAACAGTGAAGGTTACATTATCACTAGTGTCACCATAATCACGGGTAGGATCATGATAACTGACAACCTCATTATATGTTCCGGCAGCCAAATCAGGTATGATAATAGTAGCGACACCATCTTTAACATTACCCGCATAATTTTTACCACTAAATTTTATAGATGCAATACCATATTTAGCATTGGTTTTAATGATGATAACAATAGGATCACCTCCCTGATAAACATCACCCTCATCAGTAGCATTAATTTCAGTTACAAAAGATATAATGTGACCTTTATCAGTTGTTACATTATCTATAAGTGAACCTTCGGCATCCAAGCTAAGTGCAACATTATTAGTACCGTCGAAAGCACTGTTACATGATAATTCAGAATTTGAAACAACCGCATCCTTACCATCAACATAAATCGCACCACCTGATTTAAAGGCAGTGTTATTAATTAATTCAACATTAGCAATTTTATTTCCATCACCAGCAATGGCAATTGCACCACCATTTTGTGTTGCTTTGTTGTCTGCGAAGTCAGAAGCATTTAATGTTCCATTATATCCGTACCAGTAGACTGCACCACCATTGTCTGCAGCATTATAAGTAAAATTACAGTTACTCCCTGTTCCATTTGTTCCTTCCCAGTATATCGCACCACCATTGGTTGCAGTGTTGTTTATGAAGTTGGAGTTGTTTACTAACCCATATGTTCTTTGCCAGTTGATTGCACCACCATTGTCTCCTGCGTTGTTGGTGAAGTTACAGCTGTTCATTATTCCATTTGCCCCGAACCAGTAGATTGCACCACCGTCGTTTCCAGTATTGTTAATGAAACTACTATTATTTACAAGACCATCTAAAGCATTAGAATCCCAGAAAATTGCACCCCCATTGATTGAAGTGTTGTTTATAAAGATGGAGTTGTTTATTATTCCATTTACTCCATACCAGTATACTGCACCACCCCTTTGTGTTCCTATGTTGTTGACAAAATTACAATTGTTTACTGTTCCATTAGCAGAATTCTCATCCTACTGGATTGCACCTCCACTAAATTTTGCTGCAGTGTTATTTATAAACTCGGAGTTGTTTACTGTTCCATTAACTCCATACCAGTAGATTGCACCACCCCTTTGTGTTGCTTTGTTACCAGTGAAGTTACAGTTGTTTATTATTCCATTATCCCCTTGCCAGTAAATTGCACCACCATTATCAGTGGCATTACCTTTTATGAATTTTATATTTTCCAATATGATTCCAGCACCAGTTATATTGAGTATTCTGGATTGTCCCTGTGCATCGAGTATTGCATCATTTCCTATAATTGTTAAATTATTTTTATCAATTATTATTGCCGTTCCTGATCCTTTATAAATTCCTTCGAGTTCTATTGTATCTCCACTTGCTGCAGAGTTGATTGCTGTTTGAATGTCAGCAAAGGCACTTCCACCAACAGCTATTTTCAATGTTGTATTACCATTGTTTGTTTCTAAAATTTCTTTATTTAAACCGGAATCATCGTATCCAGCTGAAATATATTCTTGGCCAATATCATTACAAGTATCCTGACTTGATGATGTAATATTATCATCAGCAGCGCTTACACTACCCATTATAACTATTATCAAGAATACTGCAAAGCCCATTAACAGTTTATTGCTTGTCTTAATAAGAATCTCTCCATTTTAATTTGTTTTTAAAAAAATAATTGTATTAAATTAATGCTCAATTTATTTATGTTAAATTGTTATTTTGAAATAGTATGCTTGAAGTTTTCAAATTATTCCCTACCCAATACTATAATGAATTATTAAAAAAATATGAGAATCGGAAAAGTATTCAAAATTTCTAATTCAAACACCCCTGTTTGTGCTGTAAATTAAATTTCAAGGAAAAATTTTCCTAAAAAGTAAGGTGTTTTCCAACCCTCAATATATCATTCTAATTAATGTATTCATCAACTCCAGTGAGTTTTTCAATGCCTGAATAACTCCAATATTTGTTTTCCCAATGAAAATAAACGTCCTTTCTTTTCTTGAAAATTCTAAATGGTACAATAGTATTGTCATAAATATGGACAATATCACAAATTTCAACTAATTCAGTAATCAAATCCAATGCATTATAATATCTTGATTTAATTTTTTCTTTGGGAACACCATAACCACCCATAGATTCCCTCATAATTACTCTAGCAATATTAATTTTATAATCTGATGTTAGAACATATATGCATCTTAAGAAATAACCTTTTTCTTTAGCTTTTTTAAGCAATTTAAGATTCTATCAGTAGATAACACTGTTTCAAATGTGAAATCTTCCCCTTTTTCAAGGATTTCTTCCCTTAACTCTTCAGCTTTCACAGCGGCTTCCAAATCACTGCATAAACTTAATCTTTTAATATCATCAGCATTAATGTAAACCCCAATAGTTCTGGCCATACGAGTTATAGTGGTTTTCCCACTACCGTTTGGACCTGCAAAAACGATGATTTCCGGAAGCCTATTCTTCTTTAACATAAACTCTCCTTCCATCAGGATATTCTAGATATGCACATTTATTTTCATCATCATAACCAGCAATAGGAAGTCCTTTAACTTTACAAATCTCCTGATCAATTCTGATAGATTCCTTAAATCTTTCAGTTAGCTC
>CACYBU010000072.1 GCA_902772665.1 uncultured Methanobrevibacter sp.
AAAAAAAAAAAAAAAATCGTCTGAAAATAAGATTTCTATAATAAAAATATTTATGTAAATAAGTAGTATTTAAAACTTTTCAAAAATTCAACTTTTTAATCAAAAAAATTATTACAGAATAATTTTATTATAATAAAAATAAAAAAAATAAGAATTGGTATTATATACCAATTAATGCACCTAAACAAACAATGATATAACCAATACCACCGACAACAAGTACACCTAATGCAGATACTTTAGCCAAATCGAGGTATTCATTTTTACCCGGTTTTCTAGATACTTTTAATACTCTTTTTGCATCTTTAATAAACTTGTTAAAATCTTCTTGTACATTCATTTAAATAACCCAAAATAAAAAATTTATAATAAAATAATAGTAATAAAATAATTTTATTACTTAAACCTTAATAAATGTTTACAAAAAAAAAAAAAAAATATTGATAGAATTAGAAAATTCCATCAATGAAATCATCAAGTTGATCATTAGATGAATCGGATTCAATAGATTCCTCTTCATAATCATCATAATCACCATCATCTACTGCAGAATCAGATTTAATTCCTGAAACAACAACAGTTGTTCTAACAACATTTTGAAGGGTTTCATCAATTTGGGTACCCCAGATAATGTTGGCTTCAGGATCCAATTTATCAGCAACAACCTGTACAATTTTCTCAGCTTCATGTAATGTTAAATCAGAACTACCAGATATATTAACTAAAGCACCAGTCGCATTTGAAATATCAATATCTAATAATGGACTGCTTAATGCTTCGTGAACAGATTCTAATGCTCTGTCACCAGAATCTGATTCTCCCATACCAATCATAGCCATTCCGGAGCCACTCATGATACTTCTGATATCAGCAAAGTCCAGACTTACAAGACCTTTTTTGGTAATGAGTTCAGTAATTCCTTTAACTGCCCTTCCTAAAATCTCATCTGATACCATGAAAGCTTTGTTTAAAGGTAAATTTGGTGCAACTTCCAATAATTTATCATTAGGTATGATAATTACAGTGTCTGCTGCATCCTGAAGTTTCTCCAAACCTTGTTCTGCATTATCCCTTCTTTTAATACCTTCAGCAGAAAAGGGCAAGGTTGCAACCGCAACAGTTAAAGCACCCATTTTTTTAGCTAATTTAGCAATAATCGGTGCTGAACCAGTACCAGTTCCTCCACCCAGACCACAAGTGACAAATACCATATCTGCGCCTTCCAATTCTTCTCTGATTTCATCTTCACTTTCTTCAGCGCATTCTTCACCAACAGAAGGTTCTCCACCAGCACCCAAACCTCTTGAAGTTTGTCTACCTAAAAGGATTTTTCTACTGGATTGACTATAAAATAAATCTTGAGCATCAGTGTTGACTGCAATTGTTGTTGCTCCTTCAATACCCATTTCATTTAACCTTGAAATTGTATTGTTTCCTGCTCCACCGGCACCAACAACAAAAATATTGGTTTTAACTCCTTTCATAATGTTTATAAGCTCATCATCAATATCTGAAGAGAGATTCTCAGGTGTTTTCTCTTCCATTCTTTGTTCTGATTCTTTAATTGCATCATCTATAAATTTCACAACTTAACCCCACATAATCTGCTATTAAAATAATTGTTAAATATTTCTATTTTTACTCATATTTAAATGCAACTAATTTATATAAATATGAAAAATTTTGCCATGAAATTAAAAAAATAATTAATCTCTTGGCATCGCAATAATTTCATGTATCTGCAAATCAAACAGATTTTTAGCATTGACCGGTGTTAGAATAACCGCACTGTCAACGCCATGACCCCTTCCTCCGATAGCAATAATCTCTTCGCCAACCGGAACCAGACCGGCATCTGCAGCCATAATTGAAATTTCACAGGCGACTTTAATACCATGTGAAAACATTCTTAAGGTATCAGCAACAACATCCAATGGAGAGTATCCTCCATACTTGTTGGTCACGCCTCTTGCAGCTCCGCTGAATGCATGGCATCCGAAGTATGTCTTAATTCCGACCTTTTCAAGTTTTTCGATCATTTCTTCGGAAATGTCACTTTCATTCTCGCCGCTGAATCCCATGTGATGAGTAACGTTGATTATTTCAACATCATCGCCAACTGCTTCGCGCAATTTCAATGCGGACTTTCCGGAAGAGGAAGCAATTAAAATTCTATTTATATTTTCAGTGATTTCCAATTTGTCAAAAACAGCGCTGATTAATTCGTCAGTATAATCATTACCTTGCTTGTCAAAATATGTGATAAACCTTCTTGCCATATTATTACCATCCAAACAGTTA
>CACYBU010000073.1 GCA_902772665.1 uncultured Methanobrevibacter sp.
AAGTACAAAATTATCCTTGCCGATAACAATTCCATTTTTGTTATCAGTTTCATTGTTGAAGGCATAGTCCTGATTTAAATCCAAAGATGTACCTGTGTTTTCTATTTCATCAGACAAGTTACTGAATGAACTTTCTTTTGCTGTATAAACATCATTGTCAGTAATTTCTAAAGGAGTATCATCTGCATCTGAGATGATATCTTCAGAAATGGTGTCGGTTGCACTAACCGCACCAACCATTAAAATAGCCAGGATTAAACCGGCTATTAACACGTATTTAAACTTCATATTATAATATCTGTAATATACTGCATATATAATTAATATTATTGAAACATGACCTAAAACATTAACAACCATCAGCTATTCAAAACTAACTTTCTGAAACCCACGTATATATCCAGTCCATAAAACAAATCTAAATCCAATAAAAGAGGCCATTAATGTAATCCAATCAAAAAAAAAACACATTACAACATACACAGTGCTTGAAATAGAAATTGGCATTCAATTGAGGATTATCAAATTATTTCAGCAGGCGTGTAGTAACTACGCATGCAGAAAATACTGATTTTTCCACAAGATTGTAATGTATAGACTAAGTAAAAAATTTTGTGGGATGATACAACTTATTACCATCACATAACCAATTTAAACAACTCATATTTAATTCAAGAAATCAACAAGTATGCATAATGAAAAAAAATTATCTATAGCAACTCATCATGCAATTAAATAAATATTAGCCTTAATAATTTAAATACTTTATACCAACAATACTAAAATTATTGACTACTCTCCAATGTTAAATTAAATGCCTTAAAGTAATTATAAAAACATATATAAATCATAATATCATTTTAATGGAAATTGGAAGTTTAATATTTTTTATAAGTAATTTAAAAAGATTTAAATAGGTTGTAGGAGCATATATTTATATATGAATCAAAAAGACGCCCCTACATATACATTTAAAAGCGAACAAATATTTAAAGATATTGTTAGATTTGAAGAAAACAAGGTTGTATTAAAAGATATTGCTCCTAAAGAAGTAGCAATCTTATTTTATTATTTGGAACCCGAAGATATTAAAATTGTTTATGAAATGAGCAATCCTATCTGCAAATGTGAAAATAAACTACACAAACACCACATTATCGATTGGGACATGGATAAAAAATATCCAATTCACATATAAGGATTATAGTGATAGAATATCAGAAATATTTGATCAAAACACCATTAAAGATGCAAAACGAAGGTTCAATATTTTATATAATCAAATAGACTTTTTACCCGATGATGTAGCAAAATTCCTTAGAAATCTAGAAAAAGACTTAGATGCAACATTATCACACATTGAAAATGAGAATATACCAAAAACCAACAATTGGTTAGAACTATTCTTCAAAATAGTCTTTCCTAAAAAATATAGAAACAGATTTAAAACCAATAAGGGCGTGAAACGATATTTAAGAGGTGGAAAGATAAAATGGTATGAAAATGTTGTATTAAAAGAGAAAATTAACATAGAAAAGGAAACAATTTGGACAAAATTAAAACAACACGCAAAAGAACTCAACCATAAACTAACATATCAATTCACACACAAGTTGGAGGATAAAAATACCACATCCCACAAAATTTTTTACTTAGTCAAGCTTTTTCTTCTTTTTTCTTCTTAGCCATACTATTTACATCCTTTATATCATTAGAGATAGTTTTTCAATTTTTTCAACACATGTTTTTGCAGGTATTTTTCAATCCATGATTATAATGAACAAAAATAAATATAAGTGTTAATTTAATTTATGTGGTTATCAGGTTATAATTTTTATGATAAAACAATATTGCATTGTGTGTGTAAACTTGTCATTAAATATTAAAACTGGCGAAGGTTCAACTGAACCATAGTCAAAAAGTAACTGGGTCGCCAAAATCAGGTATTTCAGCGGGAGAGTTAGTAGAAATGGTTGTTTTTGCAGAATCAGGTATAACTGGGTGACTGGAATTAATAGTGTTTGCATTAGTGTGTTGTGATTGTTAAATGTTGACATGAGCAAAGACATACTTATAATCAAACATTTATTAAAAAACACAGATCTCTCAAATTAAACACAACGAAAATATCACTTTCACCATAAATACACAAAAATTAGAACAAGTATAAATAATTGATAAAAATTTAGTGAAACTTGCAATAAAAATACCAATGAAATAAAGTTTGATTATTAAAAAATAAAATAGTTAGAGTTATTTTTTACAATAACCCTATTATACATTCGTTTTTATATAATAAAGAAAATTAAATCTTATGTTTGTACATTAATCTATTTTAACTAAAAAGCCAATTTGACATTCTTTTTAGTTTGGACAGTAGTTTTAATCTCCCTTATTCCAATTTAAAATACCATAAACAATACATAAAAGTGTTGATAAGATAATTCCCACATAAACACCCCAAATCATAGGATCTTCAATTCCCAAAATCATCATGCATCACTTCCTGTGTCTATGTTTTCAAATGCCTTGTCAATAACCTCCTGAGCCGGAGGTTTGGTGAGCAGACTTACAACAATTGTGAATATTGCTGAAATTGGAACCGCAATTAACATTACATCAATAAACGGCCATGGAGCAGCAGACAATAACATATCTGTGCCAAATATGAATTTACATAATCCAAGTCCGATAGCAGTCTTTTTAAATACAAATATCATCCAGAATAAACTTACAAATGTTCCCGACAGGATTCCTGCAATTGCTCCAGGTCTTGTGATTCCTTTCCAGTAAAGTGCACCTAAAAATACAGGCAAGAATGCTGCTGCACAGATTTCAAAGAACAAGCTTGTACCCAATGCCACAACACTTCCAGGAAGTGAAAATGCCATGATTAATGCAAGGATAATTGCTATTAAGATACCTACTCTTGAAATACTTACCTGATCGAGTTTCTGTTTAGTTTTTTCCCTGATTGTTCCGTAAATATCTACACCGAATGCGGTTCCTTGTGTGTGGAGCTGTGAAGATATTGTTGACATTGCAGCTGCAATCAGGGACAGCAGGAATATGTAAACAAACCATTCGGGAAGGGCCATTGTAATGAATGTCGGAATTATTTTATCTATGTTTCCTCCAACGACATCGACGGCGATTTTACCGAGTTTATTGAAGAAATATACATTGGAAAGAGATCCTACAATATATGCTGTTGTGGGCATTATTGCGATGAATATTCCTCCGATTAAAACTGATCGGTTAAGTTCCTTATCAGATTTTACTGTCATGAACCTTACAATCAGTGACGGCTGTGCGAGTACACCGATACCGACACCAATTAATGTGGATGATACAAGTGACCACCAGAACGGTGTTCCAAACGTTGGGAATGACGTCCATCCCGTACCACCTGTAGCTGTTGCTTCGGCAGGATATAAGTTGACCATATTTGTCAGGGCAGTATTTGCAGTGTGTACTCCTCCAAGTATCCAGTATACGAATACCAGCAGGAAGACCATTGCAACGACCATGATAGTTCCCTGTAATGCGTCTGTATACATTACACCACGTATTCCGCCGAAAAGCACATAAAATGTGATGATTATTGACAGTATCAGAAGTGCAATGCTGAAATCAATTAAAAGTGAAGATTCAAGGAATCTTGCAGCGCCAATCAACACCACTGCAGCATATAATGGCATTGCACAAAATATAATCAGTCCTGAAGCATAATGGATGAATTTGGAATCGAAACGTTTTCCCAAAAATTCAGGGAATGTAAGGGATTCCAAAGCATGCCCCATACGGCGGGTTCTTTTTCCTAAAAATACAAATGCGATAAATACACCAATAATAATATTCAAGAATGCGAGCCATAAAACGCTCATCCCATATTCCCCTGCAACTCCTCCAAAACCAACAATCGCCGCCGTTGAGATGAATGTTGCACCATAACTCATCGCCATAATGAATGGGTGTGTGTCTTTACCAGCAATCATAAAGTCTTCAGAAGACTTGGTTTTCTTGTAAGCATAATATCCTACAAATACTAAGGCAAATATGTACACTATAAATATTATTGCTAAAATCATAACGTCCATAAATAATTACCTCAAATGATAAAATTTTTACCATTTATTAGTTTAATTTAATAATTATTTAAACATTATGAAAAATCATAAGACAAAATACTGGACCCCATGAATCTTGCCATTGTCCTTGCCGTTTTCCTTAAAATCCAACATGATATCTATCGCCTCATCAATTGTCAGGTCAATTTCACAAGTCAAAAGGATTTGAGCATTTAAATCCTCGCTTAAATTATTATAAACAAGTGACTTGACCATTTCTGTTGATTCACTGCCTTGCCCACATTCTCCTATTACATCAAGACACCCCCTATAATCTTTTGAAAACAACTTTAAAAGAA
>CACYBU010000074.1 GCA_902772665.1 uncultured Methanobrevibacter sp.
AATAAAACAGATTTCATAGAAAAAGAAGATGATGTGATATTCATACCTCCAAAAACATTCTCTTTTTTATAAAACTATCAAATTTCACATTATTTGGAAATAAGTTATTTCAGCTTATCTCCCAATGCTGTTTTGATATAGCTTATTTCTCCTCTAAGTTCTCCCAATTCTTCTTTTAATTTTTTGTTTTCATTCTCCATTTCGATATACTCTGGAGATTTGATGGATAGTCTTTCTACTTCCTGAGTAATTGTAAGTGCGGGTAGATGCTGAACATATTCGTATTTTAAATCATCTGGGTTGACCATGAAGTATGTGGAATCTGTTCTGTTCTTTGCCTTTCCCTGTAGTTCATTTACCTTTTCCAAATTCATGCTGTCATTATAAAGTGTGCTTGCATGAAACTTTCTTAGCATGTGGCTTCGGAAGTGGTTGTAGGGACCTACTTTACCTTATTTTAACCTACCATTTATGAGTCCAAAACCATGTGAAAAATAATTGGGATTCTACTTTAAAGAGGCGGCGATGGTCATGTAATGCATCTATTCTCCACATCAGGTAGTTATTTATTGCAAGAACTGCTTCGGGACTGCAGAATGTGAAATAATGTTTTGCCGGTTTTTTGTCTTTTGATGTGGAATGTTGGAACTACATTTTCACAGTCACCCAAATCCTTAATTATGTCAAAGGTATTGGTTTCGTTTGTGTATTCACTTATCTCCTCAATATAATCTCTGATTGTCAGGTTTAATACTTCCCGTTTTGCACATCCATTGGATGCCATGAATAATATTATGGGTTTCATTGTAGGTGTAGTTACATCCACTGCTTTTCTGATGATTTCCTTATCTGGTAAGTCCACAAATTGTACTGGTTTGGCTGTGTATGCAGCCTTGGTATTGATTGGATGCAATGGGAGAAGTTCAATTTCATAATATCTGTAGATTACAACTATAGGTCCAAATATTGCTTTTACTGTTTTCAATGCAAAATTGTCAAGAAGATATTTTCTGTAGGTCAGAAGTCTTCTTTTCAATTTTCTTTTTTTCCCATTTTATGCCGGCATCTTCTTCTTCCGCTTCTTCCAGCAGTTCTTTCAAACTCATTCCACAAAATTCAGTATACTTTTTAACTGCATGTTTGTAGAGCTTTTTCTGTTCCCGTGCTATGATTTTTCATCATGGGTATTTCTTCAATTAACTCTTTGTCTATTATAATCACTTTAATACTTTAATATATATAGCATTTATAGCGAGAGATTATAAGTAATATTTGTTCGTTAACTATGAAACAACTTTGACCAAAAAGTAGCAGATAATTTCGATACTTTTTGACCCTTGTTTGTTCGCATTATATCGAACAAATTTCACTAAAAGTAGTAGATAATTCGAAGTGTATTAAGCAAATTTCTCGACTAAGCTTGTTAAAAGGAATTTTAGGCTCTATGATCCTGATTCTTCACTGTTGATTGGCAATGTTAAAGATAATGATGTTGTTAAAGATATTAAGGAGCCAAGCTATATTGATTCATAACTAACTCCTACAATTTTAGCGACAACATTATGAGGAATACCTTTAGATATTTCATTGCTACTAACCTTTGATATTCTCTACGTGAATGTTCCGTATTTTTAAGCTCTTCATTGGGTTCATCAATATCCATTACATTGAATAATTTCTATTTTACTTACTTTAGGCATAATAGTATATATTATTACTCATAGTATAATAAAAGACATTGCAAAAATTATTGGAATTACTATACTCAAAATTTTTTTGACAAGATATTTAGCATTTATCCGAAAGTGATTATACCAGGTTTAAAACCAGAATATCGTGAATTAATTAGAGATGAAATGCAAATTGAACATCAAAGATGTTTGATACACTATAGAAAAGATCTAAGCGGAAAATCAAAAAAGAATTAAGAAAAATTAAAAACGAGATTCAAGGATGAATATTATTTGAGAATCCGGCCATCAGTGTTAATGAATTAAAAGATCAAATTGATGAAATTATGAAACTGATTTCTGATGAGTACTGGTCTTATAAAGACGAAGTAATGAAAGCCTTTGAAATAGAAGATTTTAATGAATCCATTCACTACATTCAGAAGTTAAAAAAAGTTAAAATGTATCCTGAAGCGATATACAACTATTTACATAACTATTTTTTTGATATCTATCGAAGCTTAATTTTATACAAATATAGAGAGTATAAGGGTAAAATTCCATCCAATAATAATTTAAGTGAATCAAAAATAGGTTGGTGTGCTTCAAAATCTGAAAAACGAAAATATCAAACAGACTTAGGATTTTTCAATCATATAGTATCTAGAATAATATTTTCGGGAGATATTTAAAAAAAGGCACCCTCATTTGACAGCACCTTAAATTTAAACTAGTTTTACTATTTTTTAAAATTAAAATGAATGAGATTAAGAGAGTCAATCTCATTAGGCTGATAATAAAATTTGTTCACCTGACATTTCAGCAGTGTCGCTGTCAACGACTTTCCCGTCACTATATAGTTTAACGGTTAGTTTATTCGAGGATGAATCTGCATTTGAAAGATCTATATCTACATCAGTGGCCTTTGACTTACCCAAATCAATTTTCTTATCTCCGGTTCCGGAAATATCATCCATATTAATATCATTGGATGATATACTTCCTTCCCATTTCCCATCAGTTATGATTTTTAGTTCATAATGGTGGGGATTGTCATCCGATACTGTTGCATTCGAATCAAAGAAAGCATTTGGGTCGAATATGAAAACGCCAACTACTAATCCAATCATAATTAAAAACATTATACAAAAAATTGCAAAGGTTATTATTCTGTCTGCTACAAATATTCCTAGCAAAAAGTCCAATAATCCCATTTCAAACACTCCATTTTAATTATTTAATAATCATATAGGAATTTACTATTAATTAAGATTTTTCATTTGAATTTATCATACCTACATGAGTATTATTATAAAATAAAAAACAGGAAGTGGATGAAGATTATCATATCGATATCAGCAGCAAAAACTAATTTGAATAAGATTTAATTTTCCAACTATGGTTAAAATTAGTGTGTTGTCGAGTATTATTTTACATTTTTGAGCTTTGATTGTCTTTTTAGTTTTATTTCATGATGACTAGTTTGTTGTATTATGTAATAAATTTCTAAAATTAAAGCTAGTTTACCAAGAGAATTTTAATGGAAACCAATTTGAAATAAAAAATAGGAAAAAAGTAGATAATAAATCATCTACTTGACTTTAACGGTTGTTTTTATGGTGTCTTTTTTGTAGGTTATTTTGACGGTGTATGTTTTTCCTTTTTTGAGTTTTTTGATGACTTTTTTGTTTAATGTTTTTTGTGCTACACCATTTTTGTTGGTTTTGACTTTGTAGGTTTTTCCATTGAACTTAAAGGTTATTTGTTTTCCTTTTTGGATTTTTCCATTAATTTTAAGAGTTGCTTTCAAGGTAAGTTTCTTGGCTGTCTTTTTGATTGTGACTTTTTTGGTTTTGAGTACTTGTTTTACGGTTATTGTGTTTTTTGCTGATTTTTCGTTGTATGTGGTTGTCATGTCATAGTTTCCTGGAATGTCAGTTATTTCAACTTTAGCAATGCCGTCAGCATCAGTTATTGCCGTGGTTATTTTTCCGTTGAGTGTGAATTTTACAACGGCACCTGCACCAACGGCATATCCGTCAGCAGTTACAACTTGAACGCTGAAGTAGGATCCGCTACCATAGTCAACAGTAATGTTTTCATTGTTGATGATTTTACTGTCATCAGCAACTGTGTATACTTTAAGACAAGTAATATAACCTAAATCATAAGCATCTTTCCAGGTTGTTCCATCAAATGAGACAAATGAAATATTTTGAGTATAATGAACTCTAGTATCCTCTAAAAGAAGGTATGGCACCCAATTTGATCTTAGTACTGCTTTGAAGACATCTCCTTTTTTGACTGGTATGTAACTATCTAATTTGA
>CACYBU010000075.1 GCA_902772665.1 uncultured Methanobrevibacter sp.
AAGCTTATTAATCGGGATAATTTATGTAATTGCTAAAAATTTAAATTATTTTTAGGTGATTAACTTGCATAAATTACACGATAATATGGTCATTTGACCTTTTATACACTTAAAAAGAGTTTATACATTTTAGAGAACTTTGCTATTAGGTATTACTGGTTTTTTCTAATATAATCATGTTAATATTGATTCTATAATTCTATTTAATTTCAATTTTCCCTAATAATAAATTTTCTCCCGTCTTTGATTAAATTAATAATAATATAATAATGAATAATGTATGTAAACTCAATATGAGCATATAATATTAAAAGTATTTATTTCTAATACTCCAATTACTACTTTATTTGAACTAATATATAAAATCTATGAATATGTATTTTAATGTAGTGGGATATACTATTATACAAGTGGTGAATTCATGTCAATAAGTCCGAAAGATTTAGTGAATAAAAATAAAAACTTGAACAAACGTATCGATGTTGGTGAAATTAGTTTGGATAATGTTTCAATCAATGATTTAATGTATAATGGTAAAAATTATGATGAACATATTAATTTAATGTCGCTTCTTGAGAATGTTTCTGCCTGTCAGGTTTCAGATGCATATAATGGAATCTACAAAAGATCAGGAACCATCCAGACCATCAGGTCTGTAAACAACCGGAAGGTTTTCGGATCTGTTTTCACTGCCGAAACTGCATCCGATGACTGGGGAACATCTGCCCTTGCAATTGACACTGCATGCGAAGGAGACATACTGTTTTTCAAGGTCGACTCACCCGACAAGGCCATATGGGGTGAGCTTGCATCAAAGTGTGCAAGAAATAAGGGTATTAAGGCAACAGTTATTTACGGTTCTGTCAGGGATTTGGATGCTCTTTTATATATTGATTATCCGATTTTTGCTTCAGATTCATGTCCGAATGCAGGTTCTGCTTTGGGATTGGGCAAACTGAATGAACCTGTCGAGATTGAGGGTGTTAACATTAATCCGGGTGATTTTTTCATCGGTGATGAAAACGGCATTGTTGTTATTCCGGCCGAACTGTTTGGTGAAGTGATGGTGGCAACGCTTGAAGTGAAACTCAAGGAATCAGAAATCATAAAACAAATAACTGGCGGCAGAACACTTGCCGAAATCGTCGGACTCAAATAGAAAAATATTTAAATAGAAATTAATATCCATATATAAATATATCGATAAGTTTATATATGATATATTATTAATTATATAAATGATACAGATTTGATTTTTAAGTTGGATTTTATGAAATTTTTAGGAAAAAGTTTGCATATAGCAAACTCTGGAAAATTAATAGCAAGGTCTGATAAAACACCCTCACCAGGTGGAATTGTTTTTGACAGTAATAAAAACAAAATAGGTAAAGTAAATTATGTTTTCGGACCTACCAAAAAACCATACGTTTCTATTCAATTATTCAAATCAGCCAATAGAAAACAAATACAGAAAAAATGTGGTGAAAAACTATTTGTATCAAAACCGAAATCCAAAAAACCTAAAAAAAGGAGGATGAAACCACGGCACAAAAAGTAAACGAAGCCCCCACCAGAGGACGCAGAAGAACAACTGGAAATCGAAGACAAAGTGATGTTTACGATGATTCTAAACAAACAAAATGCCCAGAATGTGGTTCAGAAGAATTAATAGGTGACTATGAAAGAGCAGAAGTAGTATGTGCTCGCTGCGGATTAGTCATTGATGAAAATCTTGTAGATATGGGTCCTGAATGGAGAGCATTTGACCACGAACAGAGAGACAAACGTACAAGGGTTGGAGCTCCAATTACCTACACAATTCACGATAAAGGTCTAAGTACCATGATTGACTGGAGAAACAAAGATATTTACGGTCGTGATATTCCCGCAAGAAACAGAGCTCAATGGTACAGAGTAAGGAAATGGCAAAGAAAAATCAGAATTTCCGGAGCTACAGAAAGGAATTTAGCTTTCGCATTAAGCGAACTAGACCGTGACTCTTCAAGACTCGGACTTCCAAGAAGCGTAAGGGAAGCTGCAAGTGTAGTGTACAGAAGCGCAGTAGACAACAAGCTCATCAGAGGAAGAAGCATAGAAGGCGTAGTTGCAGCTTCTTTATATGCAGCATGCAGACGATGTAACGTACCCCGAACCCTTGATGAAATAGCTGAAGTTTCCCGCGTAACCAAAAAAGAAGTTGGAAGAACATACAGGTTCCTCACCCGTGAATTAAATATTAAACTTCCACCAACCTCTCCAGTAGACTATGTCCCAAGATTCGCATCAGAACTCGGACTTTCAGGTGAAGCACAATCCAAAGCAATTGAAATCATTGAAAAAGCAATGGAAAAAGGATTAACTTCAGGAAGAGGACCGACCGGTGTAGCGGCAGCAGCATTATATATCGCATCCGTTTTACTCGGTGAGAGAAAAACCCAAAGAGACGTGGCAGATATTGCAGGAGTTACTGAAGTAACCATCCGTAATAGATACAAAGAATTAACAGAACAACTTGAAATGGGTGTAACTTTATAAATTTGCTCTAAGATTAATGAAGTCAAAAATACTTTATTAATCAAAACTTTTTTTTTAATTTAAAGGGAGGGATTCTTTCAAATGGACAAAAAATTTTTAATTATTCTTGCAGTGGCACTTATTCTCATTGTCATGGGTACAGTACTGATTTTCAGCTCTTCTGAAAAAATCATAGAATCAGCAGACATTCCTTTAAAAACACATGACTTCAAACTTTTTGAAATCAACACTCCAAAAGGTTCAGATTTCAAAATCAAAAACGAAGCCGATGGAATGAAATATTACCAGAATAAAGGAAACTATTCAGATGCCCTTTCAGGAATAATCATAAACAAAAATCTAACAGATTCCCTTGTAGGAGATAATGTAGTATCCATTTCAAATTCAACAGATGAACAGATATATTCATTTTCACTAAAAAATAAAACAAATTATAAATGTGTAATACATCAGGATAAAGCCGATATAATTCTAATAGGTGATGACTTGAATCTGTTAAAGGAGATTTCACAAACAGTTAATATTAAAAATGTAGATAATCTTTAATCAAATCTCTCGGATAAAAATCAGACCTGCAATTTTTCACCATATTGCATTTATTGGGTCATTTAAATGTCTGCACACCTCACAAATTATAACTGTCACCCGGAATATTTTTCAATCCTGTAAATCAGTTCCTTAACTATTCCGTTGTTATTTGTTTTTTTAACTTTCTTCAGATTGCTCTGATATTTTGGAAGACGGTTTAAAAAGTGTTTAACTCTTGAAGCACTCATGACTTCATGGTATTCACCATAACCTAAACGCTGCACATAATAACCGTTAAGGGTCTGTTCAAAGTTCCCAACAGCCGGAACGGAGTAAATAGGTTTTTTAAGATAAATCGCTTCGGATATGAACGTAAATCCTCCATTGCAGATAACTGCTTTGGCCGTGGACAAATCCTCATAAAACTCATCTTCATTAAACTCTTTATAAGTCAGGTTACCGTCAGTATGGTTGGTATTGAACCCGTAAACAATAAACTGTTCATCTTTGAGAGCTTTGAGTTTACGGACAAGTCTAACACTTTCCTTACTTGTCTGATAAACAATAATATGGTTTCCTTTTTCAGGTTTTAATTCAAGTATCTCCTCACGAATAACAGGCGGATAAATAACAGCATTCTTCCCTGCTCTTATAGGTGGATAGAAGAAACTGGTCAATATATGAAATTTAGGATTTACAACATACGCTTTAATCACTCCCTTCGCTTTAAGCATTTCCACACGCTTATTTAAAGGGTAATTAATCTTAGTCTGTGTAATCATATGAATATTGTCAAGACTAATCAGCGGAATGCTCAACAGCTTGGCAACGCTTGTTGCATAGATTTCAAAGTCAGTAACAATCACGTCCGGTCGGATCTTTCTTGCTTTTTTATATAATATCTCATAACCTATTTTCATATTGGTCGGATTTCTCCTAATAGCATTTGCCAATGTCTGAAGATTGTTCACCTTATTGTTGATATAAACTGTGTTGAATCCACCAATCTCATACACGTTGTCGAATTTGGAATTCAGATATTCATATGCCCGGTCACTTGAGAAAATATAAACATCATACTTTTCTTTAATTTTATCAATAATAACTCCACTGCGGATTGCATGTCCCATTCCTTCACCGCAGACACTGTAGAAAACCACTTTTTTTCGTCTGATCTTTTTAACTTTAAAATGAGATTTTGCAGTATTAATTTTCTCAACAGAATCATCATAATTTCCTTTAATTTCATTAACCCTATCGGCAGCCCTGCTCAGCCTTTCAAGCCGTGGTGCTGTGAGGCGTTCATGGCCATGATCAAAATTATAGTCCAGTTCACTGGCATCGGTTCGCTTTCCCAAAAAGTCATTAACAGTACTTTTCCCGTATTGCCGGATTAATGTTTCAATACCCTCTTCCTCCAGTCTCCTGGTTGAAACACCAATTTTAGCATTTCTCAATACTTTAAACCGTTCTTTTTCAGCTAGTCTTTCAATATAATCAGTATCTTCTCCGAACGTTAATGACTCGTCAAATCCACCACAGGCATCATGGAGTTCCTTTCTTACAATGATTCCATAACATCCTGCACCGTGCGGCTTGATGTTTTCAACACTTATCATAAAGTAATTGGCAAAGTCATGGAACAGTTTGTCCTCCACCTTTCTTGACATAGGAAGCATCTGGGTAATTCCGATTCCAAGCCTCTCCATTCTAAATTCATACAGGACATTTCTCAGATAATCATCAGTAAGCTTCAAATCAGAATCAAGGAATAACAGGTATTCTCCCCTAGCTATTTCAGCACCATTATTCCTACCCACTGCAGGCAATCCACCATCAACTACAATGCAACCGTAAGATTCGGCAATTTCTCTTGTCCTATCAGTTGAATTAGCATCTGCCACTATAACTTCATAATCCTTAAAACTTTGCTTTTTAATACTTTCCAATAAAACCGGAAGATATTCCTCTTCATTGTAGGTAGGTACGATAATGCTTAAAATCATATGTTAAAGTTTATTTTTTAAAGTAATAAGTTTTTGTAAATTAAGGATTTTTTTATAGTTTAGGTTGATTTAATTAATTTTTCCACAAAACTCTGTTTTTTCATTGAAAAAAAGGGATAGTTCAGATTATATTTATCATATTAAATAACGTATTTTAGATGTTTTAATCCATGGCAATAGAGTTATTTAGTGTAATTTTAAATATTATTATTTCTTGAACTGGTTTGGCGAGTACAGTAGGGGGACTTTTTGTGAACAGGTAAAATATCTTTCACATCTTTCTGGTTTATTAGGAGTTAATCGTTTCAATGAGTATTATATTTTTAGTTTTTTATTCATATTACATCGATTACCTTCAAATATTTGATATACTTCTCTTTCAACTTCTCTTCATCATTTAAAAAATAACACCTGTGAACTTTACTTTTGCTTCTACCCTGTAAAGTGTCAATTTCATCAATAGTAAAACTGGTATTATTCAAAAGATTCGATGCATGATATTTTCTAAGCATATGGCATCTGAAGCGCGAATAATTATTGACTTTTCCAAGATTTAACTCCACATTGATTATCTGCATATTCTTTGTTAAAGTCGATTCAGTAATATTAAATAAAGTGTCACTTCTTTTTAAATTGTGTTTTTTGATATGCTTGGTTATTTTTAGGGCTGTTTTTGGTGTTGTGAATGTGAAAAACTCTTTACCTGTTTTTTTCCTTGTCAAATAAAAAATCGGGATTTCTGATCTGTTTGCTTTTATGAAATCATCAACTGTCAGATTTAAAATTTCAATTTTTGACAAACCGCTCGTTGCTATTAGTAATATTATTAATTCTGTAGTAGTGTCTGCAATTTTACATGCATCTTTAATATTTTCTTTTGTCGGCAGGTCTTTGAATTTTATTTCTTTTGTTTTATTGATTTGTCTTGAATTGAATGTGGGTAATGTCTGCAGTTCGATTTCAAAATGCCTGTAAATTGTTTGGATGTTTGTCAGGTATTTGGCGGCAGTTGTTTCAACTCTGTTTTTGTACAGGTAACTTCGGTAGTTGATTAGTCTCTTTTTGATTTTACGATCTTTCCAGCGAATTTTTTCAATTTCTTCTCTTTCAGCTTCATCTATTAACTCTGTTAATGTTTTATTGTTAAGTTTTTCATATATTCTTACTGCTGAGGTGTAGTTTCTGATGCTTGATGGAGACAGGTTTCTGTCTTTGATAAATTCTGTTAACATTTTATATTCCTCGTTTCTTTTATAGAAACAGTACTCTCAACACCACGATAATAAAACTCATCAACAGTCGGATTATACTTTGCAGTGATATTATTGTAT
>CACYBU010000076.1 GCA_902772665.1 uncultured Methanobrevibacter sp.
GCCTTGGGTAACCCCTATAACCAGCAGTCACACGTCTGAATTGTCTTTGTCCCCAGGTTAACTCACTAGCTTTTCTTCTTTTAGCAGTGTGAACTTCATGTACTGTATGTCTTTTACAGTGAGGACAGTATGTTCTTTTTTCTTTTGGTATTTTCATTTTTTCACCGTAAATTAATAAGTTATGATAAATCTATATGTGAATTTATCTAAATTCAATTTCTATCAAAAAACGTTAGAGATAAAAACTGCATTGTAACGCATCAAGTCTACAGGCAGCAGAAATCCAAATTATAATAAAATATAATTTTTTATTATCACAAATAGATACATTTAGTATATCTATAAATTAAGTTATTTAAATGTAATGGAAAATTGGCTAAATTTTGACCTGACGGCCTTTTCGATTTTTGAAAAATATTTTTGCATTAACCAAAGGCAATGTTACAATATCCTGCGGTCTGAAAGGCCCGTAAATCTTCTCGTCCACACCAATAATCTGACCTACATCATCAAAAACAAGCATGGTGACGAGTTCAGTGTCCTTTGATACTTTTCTGGATTCAAAATCATAGAATTCATCCTGATTATCAAAAGCATTGGGATTGTCCTCAATGTCTTCAACCGATTTCGATTTTTTAACCTGTTCAACTTTGCTTTTAACTGCATCAGGTTTCATTTCTTTTGGTTTATCCTTAATGACCGGTTTAGGCTCGTCAGCATTATCTTCAGCTGCATGTTTTGAAGTTACTGTATTGGATGGAGGTTCTTTCGGTTTGATGATTGGTTTAGAGGTGGTTTCATCATCATCGGATAATTTTTCAAGTGAAATATTTCCCCTGTGATTTTTTAAAGTATCAATTAAAGAATAGTAGAACTTTTCTTCCTCTGGAGTTAAATTCAGTGGAGTAGTGTCAACCAGATCAAACTGTGGTCTTCCTGTAAATAAAAGATATGACCTGTGAATATTTACAACTGCCGCTTCGGTGATTTTCTTTTCACGTCTCTCACAGATTTCAGTTGCAATTATCTGGGACTGTTTGAGTAATGACAATGCCTTGGAAAACGGATCATTCATCGCTTCTTTTTTCAGCCCGTCCATATATTCATGGATTCTGGCATAAAAATCCTCATCTACACGGGCCAATGTTCCGTTGTTACGTTCTTTTTTCTGAATTTTACGCAGTTCCTGATAAAATTGATCCACTTAATACCATCTCTAAAAAAAAATTTTAAAATAAAAAAAAAGATGAACCGATGATATCTAATCATCTTGTTCTAATCTAGGAGCAAGTAAGAAACTGAGTTTACCATCACCAGTTGCCATGTTAAGTGTTAGACTTAACGGCATATCAGTACCTAAACTAATTTCTGCTTCCTCTGAAAATTTATCCGCCTTAATCATTTCTCTAATCTTATCGAGAGAGAATAAAGATTTTTCATGCTGCTGAATATTTTCTCCATGAAGATATTTGATACTTGCATCACCAAATTCACCGTCAGCTGATGCTATAAAGTAGTCTTCATCGACTTCCAAAGCGATTTTATCAGAAAAGATATCTATATCATTAATACAATCTTTTAAGATAGAGAAACGTACTTTAAATGTTGTCGGATGAGATATTTGAGGTGGAGCCGGATTATCATATTCAATATCGATTAATCTGATTTTGAATGTTCTTGTTGCATCTCCTTCAAATGTAATGATAAAATTACCTTCATCCACAGACATTAACACTCTGTCCTGAGATTTAGCACGTTTAAGTATTCTCATAAACTCATCAGTGTCAATATTAATCTTTTCAGGCACATCACAAATGTATTCGTCAAATAAACTTGATTTAAGTTCCAAATGTACGAAAGTTATGTGACTACGGTCTAAGGCATCTAATCTCATGCCTTCACTATCAGTCTGAATCTGTACTTCATCCACAATAGATGAAATAGCATCAAAACTGGTTTTTAATATACTAGAATCACTTAATTCTGCTTTAAACATAAATAA
>CACYBU010000077.1 GCA_902772665.1 uncultured Methanobrevibacter sp.
ATGGATGAAATAGCATCAAAACTGGTTTTTAATATACTAGAATCACTTAATTCTGCTTTAAACATAAATAATCCTCTTATTAATAATGAGTATATATTTGTTTTTTATATATTATAAGTTTAACTTTTTTATTTATTTGAAGCATTTTTCATATCTGAAACATATTTCCTTAACGGTTCAGCAGCATTTTCACCATACTGTTCGATGATTTTAACAATTGCACTACCTACTATAACACCATCTGCGATTTTACCTATGTCTGATGCCTGTTCAGGCGTGTTAATTCCAAAACCAACCGCCAAAGGCAAATCTGTAACTTCACGAATATCAGATAAAATTGAGTTTAAATCCGTTTTAATCTCCGAACGCATTCCAGTAACACCGAGTGAAGAAACAACATAAATAAAACCTGTTGCCTCAGAGGCAATCTTTTGTATTCTCTGTTTAGAGGTAGGTGCGATTAATGAAATGACATCGACACCGTTTGAAAAGGCAATATCGGCAATTTCACCTTTTTCCTCATACGGCAAATCCGGAGAGATTATCCCGTCGATTCCCAGTTCTCCACATCTTTTAAAGAATTTTTCATATCCGTAAAAGAAAACCGGATTAATATATGTTAAAAATACAAGAGGAATATCAGTCTTTTCACGAACACGTCTGACAATGTCAAATACATCATCGGTTGTTGTATTGTGTTTAAGCGCCCTTACATTGGCATCCTGGATTACAACTCCTTCAGCCATGGGATCTGAAAATGGAATTCCGATTTCAATCAAATCACATCCGGCATCTTCCATTGCTAAAATGTATTCAACAGTTTTATCAATGCTCGGGTCTCCCGCCGTTAAAAATCCTATGAATGCTGTTGCGTTTTTAAATGCATTTGGTATTTTACTCATTTAAATCAACTCCCCGGTATTCTGCAATTGATCTGACATCCTTATCGCCTCTTCCTGAAAGGCATATCATTATTGTTTCATCCCCATTCATTTGTGGAGCTATTTTCATGGCATGTGCAACGGCATGTGCACTTTCGATAGCCGGGATTATTCCTTCCATTCTTGAAAGATATTCGAATGCTTCAACTGCTTCCTCATCAGTTACCGGAACGTACTGTGCCCTTCCGGTGTCTCTTAAATAAGCATGTTCCGGTCCCACCCCGGGATAATCTAGGCCTGCTGATACTGAATATACCGGCGCTATCTGACCATAGTCTCCCTGATTGAATATTGATTTCATTCCATGAAATATCCCAATTTTACCATTGGTAAGTGCAGCTGCATTATATGGAGTGTCTATTCCTTTACCTCCCGCTTCGCAACCTATTAGTTTAACAGTTTCATCTTCGATAAAGTTATAGAATGCCCCCATTGCATTACTTCCCCCACCAACACAGGCAATAACAACATCGGGGAGTTTTCCTTCTTTTTCAATGAACTGTTCTTTTGCTTCGGCACTTATAACTGCCTGAAAATCACGGACAATCATCGGAAACGGATGAGGCCCCATTGTAGAACCTATTACGTAATTGGTATCATGAACCCTTGCAATCCAGTCACGGAAGGCATCGTTTACAGCATCCTTCAGGGTTCTGGTTCCAGACTTGACCGAGTGCACCTTGGCACCTAGAAGTTCCATCCTGTAAACGTTTAAAGCCTGTCTTTTCGTATCAACTTCACCCATGAACACTTCACATTCCATATCCAGAAGTGCCGCTGCGGTTGCGGTTGCCACACCATGCTGGCCCGCACCGGTTTCTGCTATCACTCTGGTTTTACCCATTTTTTTAGCAAGAAGCACCTGACCTAAAACATTGTTGATTTTATGTGCTCCAGTGTGGTTTAAATCTTCGCGCTTCAGATAGATTCTGGCACCACCGAGGTTTTCGGTCATTCTTTTTGCATAATACAATAATGATGGGCGTCCAGCATATTCCTTTAACAAGGAGTTTAATTCATTAATAAATTCTTCATCATTGATATAGTGATTGTACTGTTCTTCCAAGTATATTAATTCATTCATTAACGTTTCTGATATGTACTGGCCACCGTATTCACCGTATCTTCCATTATTCAATTTATTACCTCCATAAGTTCCTTTATTTTATTTTCATCTTTAAATCGGTCAGTTTCAAGACCTGAACTTAAATCAACAGCATAGGGGTTGAATCTTGATATTGCTTCGCATACATTTGAACTGTTTAATCCCCCTGCCAAAAAGAATTCTTTTTTTAGGTTTGAATTTATTAAACGCCAGTCAAATGTTTTTCCACTGCCTTTGCCACTGTCCAAAAGCAAATAATCCGCTTTGGAATCATTGTATTTCAGCAGATCAGTGTTTTGTGACATTTCAACTGCCTTAATAATTTTTAACTCCCCGTCCGTTTGCCTTTTTAAACTTATAATGTCCTCTTCACTTTCATTCCCATGAAGCTGGGCAATATCTATTATTCCTTCGGCAAACAGTTTCACTATTTCATTTTGAGTGGCGTCTACGAAGACACCGACTGAAATAATATCTGAGTTTAAATTTTGCTTTAATTGGCGTGCATGATTATGTGAAACTTTTCTTTTTGAATCTGCGAATACAAAACCTACATAATCTGGTTTGTATTTATTTACAATCCTTATATCCTCCATTCTTTTTATTCCGCAGATTTTGATTTTAACCATTTTTCAGCTCCACAATCATTGCCTTTTTATCATCACTTTTCATTAAAGTTTCACCTATTAAAACTGCATCAACATCATTTTCTTTTAATCTGGTGACATCTTCCTTTGTTTTAATGCCACTTTCTGAAATAAATATAACATCTCCACTGACACATCTACGTAAGCTGATACTGTTTTCGATATCCACACTAAAATCATTAAGGTTACGGTTATTGACTCCGATTATTTCAGCACCGACCGTCAGTGCTTTCATGATTTCATCCCCATCATGAGTTTCCACAATGGCAGAAAGACCCAAATCATGTGCCAAATCCAGAAATTTCTTTAACTGAACAATTTCCAATATGGAAACGATTAAAAGAATTGCTGAAGCTCCTAAAGCCTTGGCTTCCCAAATCATATACTCGTCAATAATAAAATCCTTTCTTAAAACTGGAATAGTGACATTTTCTGATATTTCCTTTAAATAATCATCAGACCCCTGGAAAAAATAGGGTTCTGTCAAAACTGAAACTGCAGATGCACCCGCTAGCTCATATTCCCTTGCAATTGCCAGATAATCGAAATCCTCATCAATTACTCCTTTAGACGGAGATGCCTTTTTTACCTCGGCAATAATGGCAATGTCGTCACCGCTTAATGCCTGTTTAAAGGAGAATTCATCATTAATCTCCATTAATGAAACTTCATTTTTTAAATCATCAAGTGAAATGATGTTTTTTGCAATTTCCACCCTTTCTTTTGTTTTTTCAACTATTTCATCCAACATGACAATCATCCGTTTGTAAATTCAATAAATTTTTCAAGCTGTTTGAGTGCTTTTCCCGAATCAATAATTTCAGCTGCAAGCTCAACACCTTCCCTTAAAGATTCGACTTTTCCTGCAACATAGAGTCCTGCAGCAGAATTGAGAAGAACAGCATTTCTTTTTGGTCCTTTTTCACCCTTTAGAATTGACAGAGTGATTTCTGCATTTTCTTTAGCATCTCCACCAATCAGGTCTTTTTTAGAACATAATTCCATTCCGAAGTATTCCGGTGAAATTTCATAAGACATTGTTTTACCATCTTTAAGTTCACATACAAATGTTTTATCACTGACTGAAATTTCATCCATGCCGTCCATTCCATAAACAGATACCGCAGAACTCACTCCCAGATTCTTTAAGACTTCCATTAAAGGTTCGACCAGTTCCTTTTCATAAACCCCCAAAACCTGCATTGTAGCACCGGCAGGGTTTGTCAGAGGTCCTAGGATATTGAATATTGTTCTTATTGAAAGTTCCCGCCTTACGTTGGCAACGTATTTCATTGACAGATGGTAATTTTGAGCGAATAAAAAGCATATGTTGTTTTCCTTTAAACATCTTAAACTTCTGCTCGGACTTATATGGATGTTTACCCCCAGCTCCTCAAGTACGTCTGCGGCTCCACATTTGCTTGATGCTGATCTGTTTCCGTGTTTTGCAACAGGAACACCTGCAGCAGAGATAATGATTGATGATGTTGTTGATATATTGAATGTATTTGAACCGTCACCTCCGGTTCCGACAATTTCTAAAACCTCCTCATCGTTTAAAAGTCTCAGACAATGTGCCCTCATCGCTTCGGCCGATGCAGTAATTTCTTCTATGGTTTCCCCTTTCATCGCCATTGCAGTTAAATATGCGCTCATCTGAACTTCACTGGCTTCGCCGCTCATAATTTCATCCATTGTCAGATAGGCTTCATCATAAGTTAAATCATGATGCTGATACACTTTTAAAATAGCTTCTTTAATCATATAATACCTCTTTCAACTTTTTCAAGAAAATTTTCCATAATAATAATACCTTCCGGAGTCAGTATTGATTCAGGGTGAAACTGAAGACCGTAAACATTGAAATCCCTATGCTTCACCGCCATGATTTCCCCATCATCATTAGCTTTTGAAATAATCTCAAGACAATCCGGAAGGCTACTTTCAACCAGACTTAAGGAGTGATACCTTCCAACGCTTATCACCCCTGAAAGACCCTTGAAAATAAAATCATAGTCAAGTGAAATGTCTGATGACTTGCCGTGCATCAGCCTTTTTGCATGTGAAATTTCACCCCCGAATGCAGCGCAAATTGCTTGATGGCCCAGACAGACCCCTAAAATCGGGATTTTATCATGAAACTGGCGGACGACTTCAATGCAGATTCCTGCATTCTCCGGTTTTCCCGGTCCAGGAGATAAGATAATTGCATCAGGATTCAAAGATTTTATCTCTTCAACCGTTATCCTATCGTTTCTTGAAACCTGAATGTCATGTGTGACCTCACCAATCATCTGGTATAAGTTATATGAAAAACTGTCATAATTATCAATTAAAAGTATCATTGCAATCCCCCGTCAACGGTTTTTAAAGCATCAATTACAGCTGCAGCTTTATTCAGGCATTCGTCAAATTCCCTGTCTGGAATACTGTCCGCCACAATCCCCGCACCTGAGCGTATGAACACCTTGCCGTTTCGTGCAAAAGCTATTCTGATTGAAATGCACGTATCGAGATTGCCACTTAAATCAACATATCCTATGGCACCACCGTATATTCCTCTTTTATTGTTTTCAAGTTCATTTATTATTTCACATGCCCTGATTTTAGGAGCTCCGGAGAGTGTTCCTGCCGGAAGGATTGAATCAATTGCAGCAAGTGAATCCATATCCTTTTTCAAGGTTCCGGTTACTGTGGATCCTATATGCATCACATGTGAAAACCTTTCAACTGACAGGTACTTCTCCACTTTTACAGAACCGATTTCGGCGATTTTTCCAATATCATTTCTTCCCAAATCAACAAGCATGTTATGTTCGGCCAGCTCCTTTTCATCCGAAAGCAAATCCATTTCAAGCTCCACATCCTCCTCATGAGTTTTACCTCGTGGTCTTGTTCCGGCAAGGGGAAATGTGTAGAGCTTATTTTTGTTTAACTTTACAAGGGTTTCAGGAGATGCACCGGCTATTTCGATATCGTCGCTTGAGAAATAAAACATATAGGGGGATGGATTTGTTGTTCTTAAAACCCTGTATGTGTCAAGCAGGCTTCCGGATATTTCAGCTTCGATTCTGTTTGAAAGCACAATCTGGAATATGTCTCCCTCACAAATATAGTTTTTTGCCTTTTCAACCATTTTACAGTAGTTTTCACGTGAAAATGCAGGTTTGAAATCAGACTTTATTTTTAATGGTGTGATTTTTGTTCTTTTACCGTGCTTTATAATGTCTGCGATTTCGGTCAGTTCGTCACATGCCTTTTTATAATTGTTTTTTATATCATCAGTTTTCATATTTACGATGATTATTATTTTCTGTTTGAAGTTGTCAAAGGCTATGACCTTGTCAAAAAGCATCAGATCTATGTCTTTGAACTGATCCTGGTTTTCGGCGTCAAGATTTAATGTCGGTTCCGAATATTTGATATAGTCATATGCAAAATATCCCACAAATCCTCCGGTAAATGGAGGAAGGTTTTCAATTTTTGGAGATTTATTTTTTTTGATTAAATCCTTGATTATTTCGTTCGGATTATCAGTTTTGATAATGGTTTCGTCATCGTTGAGTTGATTGAAATCCTTATCACCCTTGATGTGGACTGTTCCGTTTTGACAGGTAAACTCCAAAAGCGGGTTGAAGCCGAGAAATGTGTATCTTCCCCATTTTTTTGAATCCTCTACACTTTCAAGCATGTATGTGTGTCTACTTATGCCTTTTAGAATTCTTAATACTTCAATCGGTGTTGCGATATCCGAATACATTTCATAAGATATCGGAATCCTCTTATATTCTTCGTTTTGACTTATTTTTTTTACTTCTTCAATACTTGGGGAAAACATTTTATCACTATTTAAAAATTTAGTTTAAGGTACTATTTAAAACCTTGTTGTAATAAAATGTACATTGAGTTTTATTTTGAAAAAAATTTCAAAGTTTATCCTGCTCCTGACTGAAATTAATAACAATCTTTTTGATTTCCCTGCTTTCAAGATAAGGAAGGCGATCTGTCAGTTCCCTTTCCAGATTCCTGTTAAGTTCCAGTCTTTTTTGAGCATATTCCTCTCCTTCAAATTCTCTGCGATACTGCTTATTTAAATTTGAATATTTGGTAATCAAAGGTTGGATAATAGTATCAATGTCATTGTCCAGTCTGTCATTGATGATTTTTCTTTTTCTAACTTCGCTGACAAAACCGACAACAGTGACAAAAAATCCCAATACAGTTATTGTTAAAGCCGGAACAAAAATCTGCTGATTTTTGATAAAAACAACAGTGAGAACAATACCGGCAAATATTAATACAATACCAATTTTTCTTAAATCCATATAAGGATATTTTATCCATCATTAATATTTAATATTTTCAGTTGCCCGGCAACACAAATAAGAATAAGGACAAGTGAAACAATAGCTAAAGCTGACATTATCAATATAACCATGTCATTTGTAAACAGGATATTATTTGAATCCATAAAAACAATTATTGCGGCAAACAGATTATTTAGAAAGTGGGCGAACATTGGAACAAGAATATTATCGGTTTTAAGATAGAGTATTGCAATGCAGACTGCAAAAACAAAGGCTGAAAATATGGATCCGAAGCTGTGAAGGGAAGCGAACAGTAATGAGGAAATCAGTACTGCAAATACTGTTGGAACAATCAATTTCAATCTGTTTAAAAAAACACCTCGAAATATCAGTTCTTCAGAAATCGGTGATATCACAATGGCTGCAGCTGCACCTGTGAAAAGTGAATTTGAGGCGAAATTCAATGCTGTGGTTTTTAAAATGAAATTTGAGAAGTACAACATTCCGTATGATACAAATATGTTAAGGATTACTATTATGAGGATATTTTCAAGCAGTTTCCAATTGAAAAGTTTCCGGACATCTCCCCTGATTGTCGCCAGTCCATCTTTAAGTTTAAAAATAAAGTAAAAAATTATAAGAATATAAACCCATACTATATCAATATGAATAATATTTAATGTATTTATTAAATATTGAATAACAAATAAAATAATGATTACCGATAACAACTCTTTTAAAGTAATCCTCTTTAGCATATCATTGAACAAAGTCATCCCTATCAAAAATTAAAAAATTAAACTGAAATTATCCACATACACAAAATCAATATATTTCAAATAATCCCAGAAATAAATAATATTATCTACATCCAATCAACATCATCGAATATGAAAACATCTTCAATAGCGTTTTTACCCAAAATTTTAGTAATTTTATAGGCTAATATTAAGGAAGGGTTGTAGCGAGCATTTTCTAAAGCATTTATTGTTTGACGTGTGACACCAGCTAACTCAGCTAATTCCTGTTGAGTTATACCTTTATCGTGGCGGAATTTACGTATTCTTGTTTCCAAATTATCACCTATTATAAATGATTTATAACAGTAATAATAAATCTTTATATGAAACAATATAAATGTTTGCTAAAATTTAATTAACTGAACAACAAAAATAGTATTGTTATACAATAATTTTATAAGAGATGATAAAAAATGGCTATACATCCAATTGAATTCAGGTATGGTACTCCCGAAATGAAAAACATTTGGGAAGAAAAAAATAAATTACAGAGAATGTTAGACGTTGAAGCAGCCCTGGCTCTGGCGGAAGGAAAACTTGGAATAATCCCTCATGAAGTCTCCGAGGAAATTGCAGCAAAAGCAAACACAGATTACGTTAAACTGGAAAGAGTAAAAGAAATAGAAGCAGAAACCAACCACGATATTGCTGCATTATCAAAATCAATTACCGAAGTATGTGAAAACGGTGCAGGAGAATATGTTCACTTCGGAGCCACATCCAACGACATCGTTGACAGTTCGAATTCCCTGCTCATACGTGACTCCATTGAAGTGCTTGAAGAAAAACTAGAAAGATTAACAAAAAAAATGCTTGAACTGGCAAGTGAAAATAAAATGAAAGTATGCATCGGACGTACACACGGTCAGCACGCACTTCCAACCACCTATGGAATGAAATTCGGCCTTTGGGCAGATGAACTTCACAGACAATACACAAGACTGGAAAATGCAAAATCAAATGTCTGTGTTGGAATGATGGACGGAGCTGTCGGAACCACCGCAGCACTGGGCGAGCAGGGATGGGAAATTCACAAAACGGTTGCAGAAATTCTAGGCCTACCCGCAGCTACAATAACAAATCAGGTTGTTCAAAGAGATAACCATATCGAATTCATAAGTGTCCTGGCAAATATCGCATCCACATTAGACAAAATCGCTCTTGAAATCAGAAGCCTTCAGAGAACAGAAATCATGGAAGTTGGAGAATATTTCGACCCTGAAAAACAGGTTGGAAGTAGTACCATGCCTCATAAGATGAATCCTATTACTGCTGAGAGAATCTGTGGAGTTGCAAGAATCATTAAATCATATGTCAATGCGGCACTTGACAACAATCCCCTATGGCATGAAAGAGATTTAACCAATTCCTCCTGTGAAAGAATAATGTTTCCGGAAAGCTGCATTTTAACCGATTACATCCTTAACCTTACAATTAAATTAATGAACAATCTTGTATTCTATGATGAAAACATCGAAAGAAACCTGAACTTTACCAACGGTCTGGTCATGGCTGAAAGACTGATGGCTGAACTGACCCGTGCAGGAATGGGGAAACAGACCGCCTACGGAATCGTCAGGAAAAACGCGATAAAAGCAAATAAGGAAAAATTACTCCTCGGAGAGTTAATCCTTGAGGACGAAGAGGTTCAAAAATACCTGACAAAAGAGGATGTTGACAAAATCATGGATCCTCACACATACACCGGTTCCATTCCAACAATTATCGACGAATTGCTAGAACAGTCACAAGAGTGGTTTAAATGAGTGATTTTAAGGAACTTCGTTCAATAGAACTGACTTCATTTACTGCAATAACTACAGGAATTTCAGTGTTATTTTCAATAATCGCCGCAGTCATCCTTTCCGTTGGAATAGCTCTGCTGGTTCCGAACGGATCAAGCATCATAATATACCTTATTCCAACAGTTATTGTAGGTTCTTTCATGTATGCAATCTATAGTGCATTCAGCGAAGGCCTGTTTTATAATTTACTTGCCCGAAAATTAAAAACAGTGGCTGTTGAACTCAAGGACGGGAAGGAAATAGTTAAAATATCAACAACAGAAACTGCAATGATGGTTTCAATTATCCTAACAATACAGGTAATACTAATTTATCTGGTATCAGTTTTAATATTGCCTTTGCTTTTAAGTACAGCAATGCAGACTCTGCTTTATTCCGGCCAGCAGATGATAGCCTATGAGATTTATCAACTGTTGATTTTCATAAGCCAACCTGCAACAATTGCAATATTCATATTCGGTACTTTCATAATATCATTTGTTTTTATTTTAATAGGAACCTATATCTACAATATTCTGGCAAAAAGTGGTAGAGGAGTTGTTTTGAATTTAAGCAGTGAAAATGGTCTGACTGCAATTGATTCAATTGACAGTTTAAGACTTGCCATTGTATTTGCAATCATCAGCGCTGTTTTAAATTTAGTTACCGGAATAATAATGGTTATAAGCGGTGCTCCATTAACCACAGCTGTGGGTAATTTTTTAGGAGGTCTTGTGGGAGGATTTATTTTAGCATACCTCATGGGATTATTCTACAATTTCCTTGCTCCTAAAATTGGAAAATTAAAATTGGAATTGATTGATTTTAAAATCAATTAATTTTCATTTCCTTTTTATTTCCGGTACAAATCTTTTAAGCATTAACGAAAGAGATATAACCGTTACCGAACTCATTGCCATTGCAAGACCTGCAAAAGCCGGTTGAAACGTTATTCCGAATGCAGGATACAGTACTCCCGCTGCAACAGGAATCAGTATTGAATTATATGCAAATGCCCAGAAAATGTTTTCCCTGATTCTTCGCATTACTTTTTTGGAAAACTGAACTGCTGCAACAACATTTTCCAAATCACCCTCCATCACAACAATGTCTCCACTTTCCATAGCTATATCAGTACCGTTGCCCATTGCAACACCAATATCTGCCTGTGTAAGCGCCGGCGCATCGTTTATACCATCTCCAACAAACAGAACTTTTCGAGAATTGTTTACCTGAACATCCTTAACAATGGCCAGTTTCTCTTGGGGAAGAATTCCTGCTTCAACATTGTCAATTCCAACCTCACCTGCAACATTCAGTGCAGTTGCACGATTGTCACCGGTTAACATGTATGTTTCAACACCCATCCTGTGGAATTCATTGATTGTTCTTCTGGAGGAGGGTTTGATTTTATCAGACAGTGATATGATGCCCTTAACGGATTTATTCACTGCTATAATGACAATTGTCTTGTTTAATGCTCCAAGTTCATGATATTTATCAAGGATTTCACCGGAAACTTCAACATCACAGGTTTTCATTAAGGCAAAATTACCTGCAAGAACCCAACTATCACCTACCATGGCCTTAATTCCCTTGCCCGGAAAGTTTTCAAATTCATCGGCATGGTTAAGTTTTAAACCCATCTCCTTTGATTTATTGATTATTGCTTTTGCAATCGGGTGTGTTGAGTTCTGCTCTACAGTCGCAGCAATTTCAATCAAATCATCCTGGGAAATGCCACAGGAAATAATATCATCGACTTCAGGTTTTCCTTCTGTTATTGTTCCTGTCTTATCAAATGCTGCGATGTCAATTTGGCCTGCATTTTCCAAGGTATCCCCGTTTTTAATTAAAATTCCAAATTCAGCCGCTCTTCCAACACCCACGGTAACCGCTGTTGGAGTTGCAAGACCCAAGGCACAAGGACATGCAACTACAAGAATAGAAATAAAACATGTTAAGGAGAACAGTAATGTTTCTCCAAGTACAAGATACCATATTAAAAACACGGCCACTGCAATGGTCAGTATAACTGGAATGAAATATGATACAATGGTATTTACGAATTTCTGAACCGGAGGTCTTGAAGACTGTGCTTTTTCAACCATACGGATAATATTTGATAATACCGTTTCCTTTCCGATTTTTTTGGCCTTGAGATATAAAATCCCATCCTGATTTATTGTTCCGGCAAATACTTCATCACCGTCATTTTTAACTTTTGGAATCGGTTCACCGTTAATCATGGACTCATCGACATATGATTCACCGCCAACAACATCCCCATCAACCGGAATCTTTTCACCGGGTTTTACCAGAAGCAGGTCCCCTACACTGATACTTTCGATTGAAACTTCCCTCTGTGATGTTATCTCATTATTTTCATCAACTTCGATTGCTGTTGCTGATGTTGGCTGAAGACCAATAAGTTTCTTAATAGAATCTGAGGTTCTTTTTTTAGCTTTTGCTTCAAGGTATCTTCCAATCATTAAAAATGAGGGAAGCATTACCGCTGAGTCGTAAAACATGAAAGTGTGGTCTAGGACAATTGCGAATGTTGCTAAAATACTTGAAACATATGCTACAAGAATACCCATTGAATACATTACGTCCATGTTCAGGTTTTTATGAGTCAAACCGTTGATTCCAGCTTTTAGAATTGGCAAAGACACATACAGAAATGGGAAAATACTTATAATAAGTGACAATAGCCCCATTGATGATATGTGCAGTCCGGTTGCCTGATGAAGCTGATGAGCGATGCCCACCAAGGGATCAAAACGGGCGAACATTAAAATCATCAAAACCGCAGAGAAAAATAATCCAACGATTATTCTGTTGCGTTTATCCTTCAAATCATTTTGATAAATTGCATCTTCATCGATTTCACTTTGACCTTCAACTCCCAGAAGTTCAAATCCCAGTGATTTAATCACATCTTCCATTTCATCCAGGGTTACCTTTGATGAATCATACCTTATTCTTGCTGATTGTGATGTTAAGTCTGCCTTAACATCGAAAATTCCATCCAGTCTGATTAAAAAATTCTCCACGTTCATTGTGCATGATGCACAGTGCATGCCCTGAATCCTTATGGTCATTTCATCTGAGTGGAGTTCAAAACCGAGATTTTTAACAAGTCTTTCAATTTCATCGTATGAAATCTTTTTGGTGTCAACGGTAATATGGAGTTTATTTGCTGCAAGGTCCGCATCAACATCTTCCACACCTTCAATTTTTCCAAAGGTTTTATTTACGCTTAAAACGCATGATGCACAATGCATTCCTTCGATTGACAAATCCATATGTTTATGCTTTACCATGGTTATCACAGCCTTGTTAATGTATAATGATATTTAGGTTTATACTAAAAATAGTTTATTTTGATTTGAGTGTGGGGAACTGTTCTTCTAAATCTGACCTTCGGATATCCGATTACAAAAGCAGAGCACATGTGCTTGTTTTTGTCAATGCCTGGAAAAAAATTCATTAATCTTTCATGGTCAATTTCATCGGCCTTTAAAATGAAAAGAGAATAAAATCCACCCAGACCTAATGTGTAGGCAAGCAGTTCCATTCGAGTATTTGCTATAACTGCACTTGTTTTATCCGCTGAAAAGGTTAGAATAAGCTGTTTTCCACTCCACAGTAAAGGATGGAATTTTTTTGCAGAGTTATCTCTTAAGTAATCTTCGAATTCCCTGATTCTGAAAAACTGATTTTTTTTGACTTTAATAATATCATATACTAACTGCATGAATTCATCAAGTTTTTCATCCAAAACGACGAATTCCACATCCTGAGCGTTTTGAGCGGAAGGTGAATAATATGCTCCTTCAAACAATTTATCAAAAGTGAGTTTATCGATTTTTTTATTTTTAAACCAGCGGACTGAACGTCTCTGTTTTAGAAGTTGAAGCATATCATCATAGCTTACCGGAATTTCACGAAAGTTATACTCTTCAATCCTGTCTTCATGACCTTCAAAGCTTTTAAGTGTTATGGCATTCGATTTGCAGACAGCCATACAGTGTCCGCATTCAAAGCAATTGCTTCCAACCTCAACTGCAAAGTCCTCGATGATGATATTGTCCCGGATACAGACCTGCATACATTGTTTGCATGAAGTGCACAATTCCGGATTAATTTTTAACTTCCGCTCCATCCTGCATAACCTTTAAAATATTATCATTATCACTTAAAACAGATATGTCATCCAATGGATTTGAGTTGACTAAAATCAAATCTGCAGTATAGTTTTCTTTTACAAGTCCAAGATTATCCAGTCCCATGAATTTTGCCGCATTAACAGTTCCGGATGCTATTGCCTCTTCGGGAGACATCCCGATATCTGTTAAATGTATCAGTTCTTCAAGATTATGTCCGTGAGGAATGACACCACTGTCAGTTCCCATCAGTATGTTGACACCCTCTTCATAGGCAACTGAAATGTTTTCCTTGTGAACTTTAACTATCTCCTTTAGTTTTGCTGTTTTTTCAGCCGCATAACTGTCCCATGCAGGAAAACCGTTTTTATATAAAAATTGATGAACAAGAAGTGTTGGAACAAGGCTTACACCATTTTTAACCATCTTAATTGAAGTTTTTCTATCGATGAAAGTGCCGTGTTCAATTGAACTGAATCCGGCTTTGATGCAGTTGTTCATTCCCTTTAAACTGTGACAGTGAGCTGATACCTTCATATCACTGGCATCTGCTTCTTTAACAATTGTTTTAAGTTCTTTTTCATTGAATTGTGCAAGTTCAGGTGATGTGTTTGTGGTAAGTACTCCCCCGCTTGCCATTACTTTTATAAAGTCGGCTCCGGCCCTTTTAACTTCACGGGTTTTCTTCAAGACCTCCTCAACACCGTCACATCTTCCCCTTGGAAATCCAGGATATATTATCTCCATGTCCCATCCGGATGGTAGAAACAAGTCGAAATGCCCGCCAGTCATTACCAGTGGAGTGATTGAGAGGTGTATTTTTGGAGCTGTGAAGAGTTTGCGCTTTTGAGCTAATTTAAAACTTAAATCTGCAGACCCGCAATCCCTGATTGTTGTAACTCCTGCATTTATTGTCTGCAAGCTGTGAGGTACGGCATTGTAAAAATGAATCCCCAATGGATTTGCCATATTTTCCTCTTTGTGAAAGCCTTTTGCGAAAATATGAGTATGACAATCAATGAAACCTGATAGAAGATAGTTATCCTGTCCGTCAATGGTATTGTCAGCTTCAGCTTTAATTTTGGATGATGAGATTTTCCTGATTATATTATCCCTAATTAAAACATTCTGACTGGTCTTGATTTCTTCAAACGGGTTTATGATGTTTACATTTTCAATTAGAGTCTGCATAGTTACCACAAATCTTATAGTATTGTTATGGTTCCGTTGTCTGCATCAACTTCAACCATTGTTCCTGCAGTTAATCCTTCAGTTTCACAAGGTGAATCAACCATCGGAATGTCGGACATTATGGCTCCGGTAGCGATGATGGGCTCTGCGTTTAAACAGATAATGGCATTTGGAGCTGTGTCATTTTTCATCATCTGAAAAATCACATAAGACCCGACAGTGGATCCTTTGCCTCCTGGGATAAAGAGAACCTTATCCTTTATGATTTCACCTTTTAATTCATGGTTGGGGTCGATTATTTCACCGTTTTCAGGGTTTACTCCTCCCAGAAAACTGATTGGTTGTGATGAAACAATTAATTCACCTTTTCCTTTTCCTTTTGCAATATTTCTACATTCAATCATTAAAATCACTATAATATTTTATCTTTTACTTCTTCGCCACGGTTTAATGCTTTTGTTGACATTACCGTATCGACCAATGCCCAAATCCAAATTACTGCACACAATAAAAATCCTATTAGAACCAGAATTAAAATTGCAGACACCACATATGTTATTAAAAATATTGCTCCCTTATGGTCAAGGCCTAGATACATCTGACCAAGTCCTGGGAGGAGTATACTTAAAATAATAGCCATAATAATATTTTTTTCACTATCCGGTGACTTTGCACTAGATTTAACAATGTCTCCGGATAAATTTTGCCCGCATTCAGGGCAAAACTTGAATTCACGGGCAATTGGATTTCCACAGTTATAGCAGTAGTTAACATTATCAAGAGACTTAGGAACCAGAACAGTATCATTTAAATCATTTGACTCGATTAAAGCCACTTTACCAGTTTCCTCCTCTGGTTCTATTTCTTTAATGTTTGCGATGTATGCTCCACAATTTTTACAGAATTTGGCTTCTGGAACATCCTTTCCACAATCCGGACAAAACACCATTTTAAATCACATCAACTTTCATAATTTCTCTTAAAACTGCAGTGGCATAAGACCCCTTGTTTATTGAAAATTCACACAATACTCCATCATCAGTCTGGTGTGCAGATGCATCCCAAACCTGAAATCTCATTGAACGTCTCAATCCGTGACTTCCAAGACGAGGCATTTTCGGAACTTCAAAGTCCTGTTTTGTAAGATTATAACCATTAAGGACATTTTCTTCCATTTCACCGACGATACCCCCGGCATATGGGACTTTGGTACCATATAAAGGACATGTGGGATCGGCCTTGAAAGCATCCATCAGTTCCTGATACTCTTCAGGAGTTTTATCATAGACTATGTGCTCTTCTGTATCTATGATGATGTCGCCTTCAATGTAGGTATCGATTCCCATTGCCACACGGTTACTTACAGCTTCATTAAATAAGTATGACTGGTATGCATGTACAAACATTCTCTGGAGAGGTTTTGGAAGTGCGTACAATGCATTCTTATATGATTTTTCTGTTAATTCACCTTTCTTTGAATCTTTAATCAGTTCCCGAATCATCATTTTTTCATATCTCATTCCCTTGCCCATCAGATTCCAGGACTCTTGGAGGTTTCCATCATCATAAGCATGTCTTGCCATCTGGTTCTGTTCATGTTCGTCTTCAGATGGTCCGCCAATATATCTGTCCACGGCTTTTTTAAGGTCATTTTCAATTAAAGCCTCACCGACAAGGTGAGTGTTTGTCCTCGGTTTTCCAAATCTCTGCCATCCAAAGTAATTCGGAACCCCAGTGGTTTGAAGGGTTTCAAGCACCTCATTTGCAATATCTGCCGAAGCATCAATATCATCCAGGCCCCTGATTAAAATTTTAAACTTGTTACCTTTAAGCTGACCCATTCTGAGTTTTTTGCGGCCACGAACTATCTTTAAAAATTCAGTTTTATAAATGTCCAAGTTTTCAACCTGCCGGAACTGTTCCGGCGAATCCATATTTGCAATGCAAATCCACTGTCTGGTTAAAGCCTTTTTATCTTTCATTCCAGCAAATCCCATTCTTTTTCTTGAGATATGCAGGTCTCTTGAGATATCCAAGACAACGTCAAGTGTGGTTCTTCCAAGCTTTTCAATCCAGATGTAAATGTTTGGACCCTCTCCAGTGGGTGTGACTTCAGGAATTTCTTCAACATAAAAATCTTCATACTGGTTTCTGATAGTTCCCCCAATTCCTTTTTGGGAAGTAACATATGTATTAGCATTTAACATAATAATCACGAAATTATAATGCCCTGGCCGGGATTTGAACCCGGGGAATGGGATCCGCAGTCCCATGTGTTATCCAAACTACACCACCAGGGCTAAACAAA
>CACYBU010000078.1 GCA_902772665.1 uncultured Methanobrevibacter sp.
AGTTTTTTTTTTTTTTTTCTTGCCATGAATAATACATTTGTTATTCATTATTTTTAAAACTTTAGTTTTTAACTATATATTAAAGAAGCAACTGCAAATTTCTGTTGCGATTTAATGAAAATATATATTTATTAAATAAATTCTTTTTCTTCTTCTGCAAGTGTTTTCGCTGCAGTTCCATCTTCAATGTCTTGAAGAATTTTACTAATCTGATGTTTATATTCAGTTAGTATTTCTAACTCATGTTTCCATGATAACGCTTCGGATTCTCTTTTTTCATGCCATTTTACATAATCATAATCTTCAATCAAATTAATATCTTCCATATGTTTAATTGCCTGATAATGTTTTGATTGCAGCTCTTCTTGAAGATCAATAAGCTTTTCATAGTGTGAAATTAACTCCTCAACTTGAAATAGTGATAGCTGGAGTTGAGCATAATCCTTTTCCAATTTTATGCTCCTGAAATTATCTAATATTATTTGCTTACATTCTTCAATACTCATAGTATTACCTATAAAATGTATTAATCAAGATAATATATAAGTATTTGGTTATTTTAATGGCAATTTTGTTGTTAGATTGAAAAAATACTTAGTTTTATTAATATTTATATTTGTATAAAAAATCATGTTTCTATCAAAAATAAATTTGTTCCTACTATATAGAAGCGAAACATTTATATATGGCTAGTGAAATAGTTATAAACAGGAAGTGCTTCTATGGTATAGAAACATGGTTTTGAAAACTAGAAACATATTCCATGAACCACTTCTTAATAAAAAAGTGGATCAGTAGAACATGCTGAAATTTATAATTTGCATTTAAATATTTGGCAACGAATATTAATAAAGATTTTGGCATCTACTTAATCCACACATGGAGATGAAAAAATGAATATAGATGAAATTAAAAAAGAATGCCAAAATACAACAAACCTATACATTGTTGGATTAAAATTTGTAACAACAGAAACAGTGGATCAAGTAATGAGCAGTATTAAAAGGGATATTCAAATCTACGATAAACTTTGTAGATTCATAATATTTAACAATCGCATTGAAATCGGATTATGCACCAATGCAACACCTGCTATATATTACTTTACAGAACAAAGTACAATCTTTGAAGAAGTTCTAAAACAATTAGAAGAACTTTGCAAGGAAAAAAACTTAGGAATTACTGACATAAGAGATTTATAAAAAAAGGAGGGATTATCACATGAAAGTTAGTTTAAATCAAATTGCACAAATTTCAATTGGCGCATCACTTAGCAGATATTCAAAAAAATATGAAGGGGAAAAACAAAAAACTGATGTATTATATTGCACAGTTGATGAATTTTATACAAAAGAAGGGGATATAGCTAAAGATATTGATTCAAAATATCTTACACAAAAAGGTGATGTTGTTCTCAAACTATCTGAACCACAAGTGGCGGTTAGTATAGATGGAAATAGTGACATACCTGAAAATGTTCTTGTATCTTCAAAATTTGTAATAATTAAACCAATAGATGTGGATTCAACCTTTTTAGCAGAGTTATTGAATAGTAGCATTGCAAGAAACCAAATTCAAAAATTTTCTGAAGGTGTAATAAAACAGATTAAAAAGTCTGATGTAGAAAAACTTAAATTTGAAATTCCTTCAATGGAAGAACAAAAAAAGTATGTAGAAATTATACAGTTAATTAATAAAGAAATAGCTTTACAGAAAAAACTTATAATCGAAAATAGGAATTTAAAAGAAGCTATTATTCAAGAAACACAAGGAGGTGAATAATATGCAAGAGGACAAACACAGACAATTGCATGTTGATTTTGAATTAACAAATAACATTAACACTGCTGAAAGAATGATGAGGGGCCTTCCTGGAGTTCCATCCTTAATAATTCATCAAGTTATCAACTTACTTGGATACAAATACTTATCTGAAAATGCAAAAAACAATAATGAAAAAGACTTAGGATATGAGTTAAATGAAGATTTATATTATGAAAATTTACTCATTAATAAAGGCAATGTTATTGATACCTTAAAAGAAGGTATTGAACAAATAACTCAAGATAATAATAATATTCAAGCTGCTGATGTATTTTATGATTTATTTGATTTAGTAAATTTTGAGATATTCAATGATAATGATGCTTGGTTACAGTTAATTGAAATAACTGAAAAATTATGTTCAGAAACAATGGCTACAATTGGTGAGACCATAATTTTTCTAACAAAGCATATTTCATCAATAGAAGGTAAAAGAAGGGATGGATTTAAACCAACTGAAGATATTATTAAATTAATTACAGCAAATCAAAAAGATGTTAAGAACATTTATGATCCATTTGCAGATGAAGCCACCTTACTTGCTGAAATTGGTAATAGAATTAAAGTTGAAAATTACTATGGACAACATCCAAACAAAACCAATTGTGCATTGGCTAAAATGACATTATTAGCAAATGATGTAAATTATAAGAATATTTTCATTAAATGCAATGATATTATGGAATTTGTTAATTGGAATGTTAAATTTGATTTATGCGTATCTATTCCTCCATTTGGTCGTAGAATAAAATTAAATGAAAATGATGAGAGATTTAAATACTCTACTCCGAGAAAATCTGAAGTTGCATATTTATCGGATATGTTTTATAATCTTGATTATGAGGGCACAATTAAAATGATTGTACCTAATGGAGTTCTTTTTTCAGCTCCTGATAGGAGGATACTTCAAGTGTTAGTAGATAATGAGCTCATTTCATCCATCATTGGATTGCCTGGTGGAATATTTGATTCAACTGCAATCCCAACTGCACTGTTAATTATTAACAGAAACCCGAATGAAAAAGGAATATATTACTTAAATCTGAGGGATGCTGAAACTAAACGGGAATTAAAGAAAAGAGTAATTAGTATTGTTGATATTGATAAATATGTTAGTTTATTATCAAATAGGGAAGAACAAGAGTTAATATCAAAAATAGCCACTATAGATGACATTTGTGAAAATGATTATAATCTATCAATTAACAGATATGTTGATTTAGAAATATTAGAAGCTATTGATATTGAAAAAACAATTTTAAACATTAAGGAAATAAAAAAAGAGTTAAAACAAGTAGATGAAGAACTTAATACAAAATTAGGAGGTTTATTAAACTAAAATAAACTATTACCTATAATATTATAACATGATACAAACAAAATAAATAACTATATAAAGGTGATACAATGAGCAACTTTCATAAAAAAGCTAATTTCATATGGGGCATAGCAGACAGCATATTACGCGGATACTACAAAAGAAATGACTACCAAAAAGTAATATTGCCATTCACAGTACTAAAAAGATTTGATAGTGTATTATCATATTCAAAAAATGCAGTAGTACAAGCATATGAAGAAAACAAAAACGATGATGGATTAGAACTAATATTAATGAGTGAATCAGTAGAT
>CACYBU010000079.1 GCA_902772665.1 uncultured Methanobrevibacter sp.
ACGTTTAAGTGGACTATCTAATAGTTGAACAATGATTTTTTGTTCTGGATAATTTAATTTATCCCATATACTCTTTAAATGAATTGCCAAATATGGAAGAGCTTTAAAAAACTCTTTTTTAACTATTTCATCAGTTAATATTTTATCCTTTGATATTAATCTTGCAAAGGTATTAATGTAAAATGGGACTCCTTTAGTGCATTTATAAAATCTATCGTATCCATCTTCACTAAACTCTAGGAAATCTGCTCTTTCTTTCAAATAATTTTGTTGTTTCATATGAAAATGGGGATATATCAACTGATAACATTCTACCTCCGAAAGCCCCATTTTTTCCGGCAATATCTTCAATTAACGAATCTTTGATGCTCATACTTCCAGTGAACATGTAAGCTACATTTTTTTGTGATTGCACAATGCTTCTTAAAAACCATAAAAAGTTATTATATTCGTCCAGGCCTTTAATAATTTGAAATTCATCGATAAATATAAAAACACCTTTCAATTTATCTTGATATTCTTCATAAATTTTTTGAGGTAAATCCATGACAAAACTGGCTAATTTAGAATAATTGTCTTTTAGTCCTGGAATGGGTACTGGCATGTTTTCATATGAAATAATTTCTTTGATAAGTTTAATATCATGTGTTTTAACATATTTTTCTATTTTTTTATCTATTGTTTTCAATCCGAATTCGTTGCATGCATTTATTAATTCTTTATATAATAATTCCATGAATGCTTCTCTTGTAAATTCGCCTTTTTGATATTTATCTGAAAGTGATAAATCCATATAAATTACCAAATATTCATTTTTAAAATCATTTTTAAGTTTATTCATTAATGCTGTCTTTCCAACGCCCCTTATGCCTGTTAAAAGTATTGTTGGTGTGGATCCATATTGAGAACTATCTAAAATATTTGTCAAGAACTTTAAATCTTCTTTTCTATTATAAAATAATGTATCATCAAGATTATTTTCAGTACCCCAAGCTATTGCCATTTTTATCACCGTTAATGTAATCCAATTTAAATTATATAATATTATGTATTCTAATTTGGATTATATAATATTATGTATTCTAATTTAGATTATATAATTCAATTTAAATTATATAATGTTGGGTAATGCATTTTTCATTATGATGTAATTTAAAATATTTCTATAAATGGCTTTTAACTTAAATATCCGGAGTTTGCTCAGAAAGCACCAAATGGCATACAGCATTAATATTATCCTTTTGATTATCTTTAAATTTCCAGGATACTCGCTTCCCACGAGATGAACCGATTCTTCGAAAATAAAAATGGTGTATAGCACAATTATTGCATAAATCAAAGGAAGCTATCATCATTATGGATCTTTTTCAAATGTTTGTTTTAACTTTGGGAAAGATTCGACAAAAGCAATCTTATCGATTATTGCTTCTCTTTCATAATCTTCTTTTAACCTTACTTCCTTCATGCACAAAATGAAAGATAACATAGATTTCAAGAAATTTTATCCTGATAATTGGCCTGAACAAACTCCCGGTCTATCCTCATATGTTCGCAAGCAATCATCGTGTCATAGACCAATATGCGGACATCATATTTTCTAAGATATGGTCTTAGATTTTGATGGGTGCATAGTGAGTGATGCTGGTTCGATTTCTAGAAAGGAATTATCACAAAGCTTGTTGATGTATGGTGATGATTAAGCAAAAAATCTAACAGAAGAATCAAGATATTGACAAAAATAGTATATTAATTAATTATTAAATTAAATGCGAAATTTGATCTATTTCATGTTCAGCTTGTATTTTAAATTTTCAGACTCATTAATGGCATCTTTTTTGGATTTGGATGGGTTTCTGCTTGAATAATTAAATAAATTTGTGATCTCATTTTTGATGCCTGTCAGTAACTTTTGTTGAGGTTCAGCAGCTTTTTTGTCGTCAGTTTTTTCATCGCTTTCTTCAGGTTCATTGTTTTTCTTTTTGTTTATTTTTGGTGGTTCAAAGTCAACGTAACTTTCATTTAGCCGTTGAAGTTGAGTTTATTGTTTTAAAACCACACTGCACAACAAGGGTAGTTAATAGTGGTCCTAATAGGATATTTTTTATCATGGATTTTTCTGTATAACTTTGGAATTCGTCTAAAACAAATGCTTCATTGGCTGCTTTGAAGAACTCTTCAATTATTCCTCTATCTGGCTTCAGATCTTTCCAGTTTGTTAGAATTTCAACAGGTTCTGATAGACGAGAACCGTAATTTCATTTTTTTGTTTTTTCAAAAGTACCAATATCCTTTGTAATAGTCCAATGGAATGGGCATGATGTCTTTGATTTTATTAATATCATAGTTGGATTTCGGGAATATTATTGGAATAAGTCTATAAAATGTTAATATCAATTTGGTAGTTTTTATGAGAGAAATAGCCTATGTCAATGTATATCTTGTCTACTGTCTTGATTAGTCGTCTTCTTTTCAATTCTTTTAAAATTCCTTCAAAAATTCTTGCATCATTAGGTGCTCCTGGATGTATGAATATGGAAACAGGAGTCAAATGTAGTTTTCTCTAAAACTACAGTGACCTTAAATCCAATGAAATGCTTTTTAGTAGTAGAATAACCCCACTTTAATCCAAGCTTTTTTAAACTTTTATCGGTGATGAATTGCTTAATTACATTGATGTCACATGCTACGGATGTTGCATCATTATATATTCGTCAATTTTATGAACATGCGATTTAAAGAAAGTTAACAACACGGAATTAGTCATTTTTATAGAAGTTGAAGACATTGAATCTAGTAAAATATTCAGACACCTGATGTTCAGTAGAAACCTTATAAATTCTTGCAAAATTTCTTAACTATTCTTTATTATTTAATTCATCAATTACTTTTGAAAACTGGTAATTGAAAAATAAATCCCTGAAGAATATTTTTATACAAATTACTGCCATAAACCTATTCTAAATCCTAATCTGCTCAATGTGTTTTTTTGTCCTTTCATCATCAAGGAAGTTAAATACACATCCCAATAGGATAAATTTTTCGTCGTCTTCTTTGTAATTTAAACCTTGTTGCACTGTTATCAGCAATTATAATTATGTAATCGATTATGTATAAATATTACGGTTTTAAAATTATGTATAGATGATTTTGATACTATTTTTTGAATTAAATAAAAAATTAATATGTCAGGAATTATATTTTAAAAATTAGATGGCGAAAATGAGGTTTAGTAAAAAGTCCAATTGCAAACTGATTCCTATGGAGTTAAATTTTTAAACCATGGTTAGATATGGATGTATGATAGATGTAATTTGCTTATTGGTGATGAATTATTAGTTTATAAATAATTTATTGGAATTTATTTAAATTAGTCATTATAATTAATTTATTATTAGATTCATCATGGTATCGATGGCATCATATAATTATATGCTTAAATTAATCCTAGTTTGAAAAATAGGGTCTAACTAATGGTGCTACAAGTCAATCATATCTAAGACTCCATTACAAAATTATAAAAACATTAAGTAATAGAATATAAAAGGTGACAATTATGACAAAGTGGAGCGCAGTACTTTTTGGTTTCATACTAACAATTATAGTAAAGGCATTCTTTGCCCCATATGAATTTATTGGATTATTAATTGCAGGATTTATTACTGGATATATTGCTCATTCCGGAGCATTAAGTGGTCTTTGGAATGCTGCCCTTGCCGGAGCATTGGGTACAATCATAGGCTCAATATTATTTATTTTTGTTGTAACCATTGGAGGAAGTATTACAGGCATATTCGGTGGTTTGACCGGTTTTACCGTCTCAGGAGTTGCAAGTCTTGTGGCAATTGTCGAATCAATTATCTATTATGCAATAGTTATGGGAATTACCGGAGCATTCGGAGGAGCAATTGCTTCTAAAGAATAATAAATCCTTAAAATGTTTTTAAAAGTAGAATAAGAACAATAAGTAAAAAAGGAGATTAAATAAAAATAAAAAAATAATAACAATTCTATGTTATTATTTTATCAAGTTCATCTCGTTCTATAGCGTTTTTAATTTCAAGTGCAATTCTTCTTCCCATACTCATAGGTTTGCCGTATGTTAAGTATGAGTAAGGAGAACCGTCCATAAATGTATTTGTTCCGCCGTCAGTTCTTGCACTGATTTCAAAGCAGATTACTTCCAGATTATCATTTACCAATGTTTGCATACAGAATGGTCCGTTTAATCCAGGAGCAACTAATTTTTTAGCACTTTCAGTTAATTTATCGGCAATGTCAAATACCTGTGGAAGCAATGATTCTCGAATAACCGCAGGGTGGTTACCGGTAACAACATAAGAAGGACTTAAATCGATGTCTAATTGGTCTTTTGCAGGCATTCTTACAAAACCGTCAATGCTTGATTCGTATCTTGTATCCATACCCATCAGTTCAACAGTGTCATCAAGTGCTGAATAGAAATAGTGGATACAGTAGTTACATCCTGAAACATATTCTTCAATGTGAGCTGCTTCAACATCACTGTCTTCTAACCATCCCCTTGCCTTCATGGCTTCAATTTTCGCATCAAATTCTTCACTGGAGGATGCTACAAAGTAACCTCTTCCACCTCTTGCACCAGGGAATTTAACCATTACTGGACGGTCGATTTCGGAAGGACTGTTATATTTGAATGGAATCCTCACAT
>CACYBU010000080.1 GCA_902772665.1 uncultured Methanobrevibacter sp.
AAAAGAAATTGCTAAAAACCTTAAAGACATACTCCCCGACGAAGAAATCGCAAAATACACAGGATTAGACTTGAAAACAGTCCAAAAAATTTAATAGTTAACCTAATCATGTTAACTATTAAAATAACTCTTATTTTTATTCAGATAATAATTAATAAAAGCATAATTAAAAATACATCCGATTGACATTCCTACCACCATTCCAACATATATTCCAACATCAGCCAGATTAAATACAAATGCAAACAATCCAGAAAAGATTATTTCCAATATAAATGCTCTTAAAAAGGTTAAACCAAGTGATATTGTTCCCTTACCCATAGATTGGAAAAGATTTCCTGCAAGTATACCGAATGGCATAAGCAATATAAAGAAACATAATATATGCAAACAATCAACAACTCTTTGGGATAAAACCGCAGCATCATTGGAATATGAGAATATGAATGATAATGGTTCTGCAAATAAAAATAAAAATGCACACACAATTACTGAAGATATTAAACCTATTTTGACACCATAGTTTAGGGCTGTTTTAAAATTGTCTAAATTTTTAGCACCATAAGCCGCTCCACCGACAGTTAAAGCAGCCATACCAATACCTATTAACGGAGCCAAACCCGCTGCAACAAGTCTCCAGGTAGCAGTATATGCTGCAACGGCCACTGTTCCTGAAAGTAATGTTAACCAGTAATTCATCAGAATAGATACGAATGAAAGTATGAACTGTTCCAAACTGGCAGGAATTCCAACCACCAGAATGTCTTTGTAAATTCCAAGATTCCTTTTATATTCACTCATTTTTACCTGTAAAAAACTGTCTTTTTTAATGAACATCCAGTACATCATTAAAAACATAGGTATTGTACCTGCTAGAACAGTAGCGACTGCAGCACCTCCAACACCCAGATTAACGTAATATATGAAAATTGGATCCAGAATCATGTTTATTACGGCTGTAAAAAGTAGAGGATATGATGCACGTTTTATTTCACCCTGAGACCTGAAAATAGCTGCCATCATGGCCGGAAGAAATATTGAAAATATACCTCCAATAACAATACTTCCGTATGTCATTGTTTCAGTTATTACCTCACCGGCACCCATAATCAGAAGGAGAGGCTTCAATACAATTAGCATAAAGATTGTGGCAATGACCGTCACGATTATACTTAGCATTATTGAGTGAATTGCACTGTTTCCGGCATTGAGATAGTCTTCGGCTCCAATGTATCTTGCAATCAGACTGTTTGAACCTGCTCCAAGACCATTTGCAAATCCAACCATTGCTAAAAACAGAGGTGTTACAAAACCGACTGCAGCAAGGGCGTTTGATCCCAGTCCTGCCACCCATATTCCATCGATGATATTATTCAGCATTATAAATAAGTTTGAAATAATGATAGGTAAAGCTAACTTATTTACTGCCTGTTTTGGATGGTTTACTATTAAATCTATCTCTTCAGTTTTTTTCATACATTCACCTTACTATGTGCTGGCCAGGATTTAGAAAGTCATCTAAAAACTCCACATCCACATTTTTAAGATTCACGAACTCATATGTTTCGACAATACTGTTTTTAAGATTTTTTCCAACTTTAATTAATCCTATGTGTTCTTTTGTGAGAATATGAGAAACATAATCAATTGCATTTTCAAATTCCCTTTTTTGAGCATGAACCAGATTATCCGAAAGGACATAACAGTTTTCACGACCATATTTGGCCGTGAAATTCTCACAGGCCTTAGAGATAAATACCTTTGGTCCGACATTGACTTTAATCTTGTTTAATTTTGACGAAGCCATTTCAATTAAAACAACACATTCTGATTCTTCATCAGACCAGTATCCATAATCAAAAACATTGAATTCCTTCTCGTTTAATTTCTCAACCATAGACTCTGTTGTTGCTTTAAGTTGAGGATACAATGTGTCAAGCGGCATGTCGGGCATGTCGAATTTAATAATTATTAAATGACTACCCCTTTTTTCAAATTCATCAAAAATCTTATCAGCATTTAAATTACGTTTTAAAGGGTAAAAGTAATCTTTTTTATTGTCACTTGCAAGGTAATTGCGAGCGGATTGAATGAATTCTGCAAATTTGGTTAATGTCAATGCAGCTGCGACATTACGGTTTTTATCAGTGGGGTCGATTACTATCAGAGGATCATTGAACCCCCCGGAAGTGCCGTAATCTTTTAAATCAATTACATGACCATAGTTCCATTCACATGCATGTTTTAAAGTTTTTTTAAAACTTCCATATTCAATAATCAGAAGTTCGCAAAGATAACCAGCAAATCCTCCGACTTTAAATTCAGATCCGTAAGTACCTGTCATGTCCATGAATCTTTTTAAAAGCAAAACTTCATCAGCCATTTTCTCAGTGAGATTTGATTTAACGTATCTTGTATGAAGTATTGTCCTGTCCACTGCGGATTTGAGCTGTGAACCATCTTCAATTTCATAGCACGGTACCAGATCAACTTCATAATCTTCTATTATAGTAGTAACGTAAGGGTGTGATGCAAAGTGATGTGATGCATCACCGTTAAATTCATCACTGCATTTATGAGCCAGATATAATCCTGTTTCCTTTAAAGTATTTGCATTAACACTTAATGGGAAGGCCATAAATATGTCAATGTCTGATTTGCCTTTAAGTGCAGTGTGTTTTGCAACGGATCCGACAACCGCAATTTTGGCATCAATTCCTTCTTCAATACAGGTTTTTTCTAAAAAACTGACAAGTTTTTCAGACATTGCATCAATTTCAGACTGTTCTTTTTGTGTTGGTTTAATATCATTTAAAATAACTTCATAATCCATATTATCATAATTTGAAAATTTTTAAATCCTCATATATTGGTCCTGCTGGTGTTAAAGTTGATTTTTTAAGATTTATATGTGTAACATCCATTTCACCGATTTCAACATTATTAAATTCTTCAATTACTGATTTTACCTGATTTTTGTTTTTAGCAGATTTCATCCGTCCGATTGTCAGGTGTGTTGAGAATTTTTTATCCCTTTCAAATCCCAAACGGACAAATTCCTTATCAAGTTTATGATGAAGGTCTTTGATGACCTCATCCTCATCAATTCCTATCCAGATAACTTTTATATGATTATTATTTGGAAATGCTCCACAACCTTTAATTTTTATTTTAAAAGAATCAAAGTCAGATACGACATTAGCTATTGCATCTTCCAATAAATTTAAACCCTCAGTATCAATATCTCCAAAGAATTTTAAGGTTAAATGAAGGTTTGTCAATTCCACATATTTTATTTTGGTATCAATCTGTTTGAATTTTTTGATGATTTTATTTATTTTCGGCTTTAAATCATCATCCAAATCCACTGCAAGAAATGCTCTAATCTGTGACATCAAAAAAACACCTACTGTTCTATAATTGTTTCATCAATTGCTATTCCAAAGTGGCGGGCATTTGATTCAATGTAGACTTTTACTTTATCACCCGGCTTTAAATCGGCTACTGACAAAGGATTATTGTTTTCATCAACTATTCTGATTGTTTCAGCATTTTGAAGCAGGGTTCTGATGGTTTTTCCTTCATAGTCCGCTTCGATTAATATGAGAGGTCTTCTTTCGATTTTACTTCTTCCGACATAGGCTGTTCGGGAGTTGCCTTCAACATCAACAATCAGCACTTCATCTCCTGCAACAAGTTCAGAGAGGTATCTTGTTTTATTTCCCGGAACCATGACATATGCCTGAACAGGTCCTGCATTTACCCTGAACGGACGAGATGCAACATATTCACTTTCCAAACTTTCGGAGTGTACCAAAAACATGGATTTTGAGTATGAACCTATAAGCATTCCTTCGCCGGGTTTCATCATGTCAGTTGTATCCACACATACTCTGTCACCTGAACCCAACGGTTTTACATTGGTTACAGTTGCTACTTTCAGTTCATATTTTGTATATGATGCTTCAATAACTTCCTGAGCAATTCTTTTGATTTCATTAAAGTCATTGGCTTCAAAAAGTACTCCATCAGTACCGTGTTCTAATGTTTCCAATGCCACACGAGCACCGTCCAGGTCACGTACCGCAGCGATAATTTCAACATCCCTTTTCTGTAAATCAGCAATGATGTTTTCTAGAGGAATAATAGTCCAGTCGGTTCCTACAAGAATAATGTAATCTACGATTTCACCTAATTTTACAGCCAGCTGTTCATGAGCCTTATCAGTGATTTTTATATATGCACAAACTGTTTTTCCTTCGCTTTTTGCTTTTTTTGCATTTGAAATGTCAACTGAATTGGAAAAATCATCATTGAATTCAATAAATCCATCCCCTTCGCCATTAATTCCAACCAAATAAATATCTGCATCATCTGTATTTGCAATTATTTTAACATTACCCAGTTTTCTTATGTTTTCTATATCATCCAAATCAAGAACATGACTTATTCCTGATTCCAATGCAGTTGTAATCATTTCTTTTTTATCTTCCCATAGTTCATCGGGAGTGGAAATCCAAGCGAACTTATTTTGCATCATAACACCTTTTTATAAGAATTTTAAAGCTTCATCAACTTCGGCATCATGATGAACGATTTCTGATATTGCACGAGTGATTTTGCCCGGGTTTTCTGCCTGGAAGAGATTGCGTCCGAATGCCACTCCGGAACCGCCGACTTCAAGAGAATCCTTAACCATCTGCAGTAACTCTTCATCAGTGTCTATTTTAGGACCACCCGCAATAACTACCGGTACGATTGCACCTTCAACTACTTCCTTGAAGGAATCCGGGTCTCCTGTATAGTTGGTTTTTACAATATCCACACCGAGTTCTGAACCTACACGTGCAGCATGTTTTACAAATTCCACATCGTGTTCGTTTTCCACTTTCTGACCTCTAGGATACATCATTGCAAGTAAAGGCATTCCCCAGTAGTCACATGTTTCAGCGATTTCACCTAATTCCTGTAACATCTGACTTTCTGTTTCAGATCCCAGGTTTACATGAATAGATACTGCATCAGCACCAAGCTGAATAGCCTTTTCCACACTTGTTACTGTTACTTTATCGTTTGGATCTGGTGCAAGGGATGTGCTTGCGGACAAGTGTACAATAAGACCAATGTCTTTTCCGTAACCACGGTGACCCTGTTTTACTATTCCCTTATGCATTAAGATTGCATCTGCTCCTCCCTGGGATATTTCCTCCACTGTTTCATCCATATCGATAATACCTGGGATTGGACCGCTTGATACACCGTGGTCCATTGGTGCAATAACTGTTCTGCCAGTATTTCTATTTATTATTCTTTCTAAACGAATTTTTTTACCTATCATTTTTTAACCTCATTAATTATGAATTATATTTTATTGGTTTTGATATATAATATTAATTATACAAAAAGACAACAATAAATATGTTGATTTATTTAATCGATGAAAAACAACTGATGATTTTTAAACAATAATATAAAAAAAATTCTTAAAAGTTATTTTCATAATTATTAACATTAAAATAGTTTGTACAATTGAAATTATATTTCCATAACAATATTGGAATCAAACAAATAAATAATGCTTTAAAATCAATATTTACAAATTAAATTAATTTCATGAACATAAATCAATATTAAATAAATATATACAAATATTTAAATAAATTAAGCATTATAAAAGTTAATTATGAATATTAAAGAAATTATGTGAAAAATATTATTTTGAAAAATCTAAATAGAAAACATGACCTATGTGACTTTGACTGTGGTGATAAAGACTGTTGAAGGATATGCAAAAGCCTTCAATTTATATGTAGTTAAAAATAGATTCAAATATCTTAAAAAAGATTATGAATATATACAAGAGACCCAACAAATTCTATATATTGATTTAGAAAATTTTTCTTTAGATACAAACAAATAATGGTCTGAATAAGAATCCAATACATTAAAATTACTAATAGGCAAATCTTTGTATTTTAATTCATTTGATAATTTCTTTTTTTTCTTTTTGTTAATGGTTTGCAAATGCTATTTAAAAAATAAGCAGCATCCTTACCATGCAAAATTGGAGTATTTCCACTAGAGTTGCCATGAAAAATACCTCAAATCTTATTTAATCATATTATAAACAACACTACATATAAAATTTTCTGCAAAGAGATGTAAATATTGTTTTTAAAAAATAAAAGTGATTTTAAACAAAATTATTAAATTATCCTTTAAAAACACATCATATAATCTTTTTTGCAAATATCACCATGTTTAATCCTTTTTCAGTGAGGGAGTCCATAAATCAAATTCCTTAATCAACGGAGGAATACCCGAATCGTGATAAGAATCCAAATAACCATATTCACTGCGGTAATCCTCTCCACTGGCTGAAACCGAATTGAAAAACTCCAAAAGACCTCGATTACGAATTACGGTATGTGTGGGTTTGAATGTGGATGAATAAATATAAAAAACCTTAAAAGCAGTGTCAGGATGATATCCCCCTCCCAAATCAATAGCTAAAACATCACATGATTGGGTGATTTTAAAAACACATGCAAGTACTTCATGTAAACGCACGTCACCTGAAATGAATTCAACATTTTCCATTTTTTCCATTACACCGACTGCTTCGGGGGAATTATCAAGTGCTATGACATGAGCTCTGGGAGAGATTAATTTAGTTGATCCTCCCAGATGACATCCAAGTTCTATTACTGTATCACCGTTTTCAACCAGTTCAATTAAGTCTCTGCGATAATTTTCAATGCCATAACTTAATTTAATCATAAATAATCCCAATATTGTTAAGTTTATCTATATGCAATCCTTCAACTTCCAGATTACTGAAGGCATCTTCATTTTCTGCAATTGCAAATGCAGTATTTCCAAGCATTGCCATGGAACTGCCCAAAATATCAGACCTTGAATTAAAATATTCAACGAGATTTTTAACTTCCCCTGATATCAGTTCTGTCTGGCGAGAAAATCCATATGAAAAATCAAGAAAATTTCTTAAACTAGGTTTTTCAACAAAATACTCCAGATACTTCAAACCGGCATCATAAATAACCTGCTCGTGAGCAGGATTGTCAATGATACTTGACGTTTCAATTCCACCGAAAGTCTTCCAGGCCACACATACGTCATGTTCGAAGGATTTAATTTCACCGATTCCAGGAGCACCCGGTGCTAATCTGAAAACCAGACCATAACCGGTTTGGGCAATAACATCACCCAAGCCAGCACCCAAATTGACTTCAGCCATGTGGGCAATCTGGCCACATAGTTCAAGTGAGTAACCGAGATTTAAAAATTCATTCAAAGCCAAAGTTAAGCTCAATGCTGAAGCAGCAGACATTCCGAATCCTGCACCAATAGGCAGCTGAATATCTTGAGTTATTTTAAAATCAGTATCAACTTCCAAAATTCTTAAAACTTCATTAATCACAGATGAATCGCCCTGATTAACATCAATTACCAGATTATCAGAATCTGAAACTGTTGTTTTAACACCCTTAGATAATAAAAACCCGGCACCACATGAGCCTTTTTTAAGTGAAATCTCATGGTTTTCTATTGTGAAAAAGCCTGTAATGTGACCGGGTACAAAAACTGAATTTGACATGTATCAATATTATAATCTTCAAGTTAAATAAAATTTTTGAAAAAAAAAATTATTCATCAATCCATGCTTTTACAGTGTCTTTAACATCATATACACTGGCACCTGGAATTGATAATCCCTTTTTAAAATCAGCTCCCGCACATAATTTGTCCAAATCCTTTTGGGATATGCCGAAACCTGACCCTTCGTGAGTGACAAAAGGCTTGACTGTTTTGGAAGTGAAATCCAATTTTTCAAGCTGTGTAAACATCACCATCGGCAGAGTTCCCCACCAGTTCGGAAAGCCAATGTAGATTGTATCATACCCTTCAATGCTTTCAAGAGCATTTTTAATCTCAGGTCTTGCATCTTTTTTCTGTTCTTTTTTGGCAATGTCAATGCATTTCATGTAATCATCGGGATAGTCAACTGCAGGTTCAACCCTGAAGAGATCAGCTCCCGTGAATTCCTGAATGTATTCTGCGATTACCTCTGTGTTTCCTTTTTCAATGTTTTTAAGCTCTCCTCCAAAGTAGTTCTCGCCGCTTCTTGAAAAATAAATTATCAAACTAGACATGTCAAAATCACCTCTAAAAAAAAAATAATTAGGAATAATCAAAGGTGACTATTCCTTAATAGATCGTGCCAGCTTTGCACCTTTTTCAAATGCCTCATCAAGGACTCCCTCATCAGGTACGAATAATACGTCCAATGTATCGGTTACAGTGAATCCTGCATCTTCAAGATCTCTCTGGAGTTTAACAACAGCTCCCCCTCCCCATCCTTTGGATGAGAATATCAAAGCATTTTTCTCACTGCCTGTTCCTTTAAAGTTAACGCAATCCAGCCAATACATCATATTACCGATTCTAGGAAACGGTTTATTCATCATTGTTGGAGCTCCGAGTGCTATGGCCTTTGAGTCCAAAATATCTGTAATCACATCATCCGGATTATCTTCCTGCATGAAATACATTCTGACTTCCACATCTTCGCTCATAATACCTTCGGCTATCTGATAAGCCAGTTTTTCAGTTGAATGATGCATGGTGTCATAGATGACTGTGATTTTATCCTTACATACTCCTGAACCCCATTCTGCATATTTCTCAATAATAGGTTCGGGGTTTGTCCATATCTGACCGTGACATGGTGCAATCATTTTAATATCCTTAATAAGACCTGTGTCATTTAACTCCTGGAATTTCATCCTGAGCATCGGTGAACCCAATGTTACAAGATTGGCATAGTACTTTTGCGCTTCTTTCAGGAGATTATCCAATGGATAATCCTCATCGAATCTTTTGGAATAGGCAACATGCTGTCCGAATGCATCATTTGAAAATAAGATTCCGTCTTCAGCCAGCAATGTGAACATGCTGTCAGGCCAGTGAAGCATCGGCGCTGAGATAAATTTGAGAGTTCTACCTCCAATATCCAGTTCGTCACCGGTTGCAACTGCTTTTATTTCCAGATCAGCGAAATTATGATATTGTGCATCTAAAAATTTGATACAATTGGCGGAAGCATAGATTTCAGCATCCAGATTGTATTTTTCAATAGTTTCACGTAAAAATGTGGAATGATCCATTTCTGAGTGGTTTTGAACAAACACATCAATTTTAAAGTCACGTCCTTCCTGAACAAATGCATCCCTAACTCTTGCGTCAAACTGTTCAAACATTCCGCGATAAACATTATCAATTAAAACTGTTTTTTCTTCTCCAAATACAAGATAAGCATTGTATGTGGTTCCCGGAATTCCGTAACCGTGGAAAGTTCTGCTGTTCCAGTGGATTACTCCAACCCAATAAACACCCTCTGCTATTTTTACTGCATTAGCTTTCATATTATTTTACCTCAAATATTTTAAGTTATATAAGTATTTATTCTATATTCTATATAAATTATTAATATGACAAAAAGAATCGATTTACATATGCACAGTTTATTCAGTGACGGAGAATTACTGCCTTCCGAACTTGCAAGAAGAGCACTGAAACTAGATCATGAAGTAATAGCAATAACAGACCATGTTGACTGGTCAAACGTTGATACAATTCCTGCAATTCAGGATGCAATTGATGACATTAACGCAAACTGGGACATTACCGTTGTTTTAGGTGCTGAAGTAACACATGCTCCATGCGAATCAATAGACGGAATAGCCAAACGGGCGAAAGACCTAGGTGCAGAAATTGTTGTGGTTCATGGAGAAACCCTGAATGAACCGGTGACCCCCGGAACCAATCGTGCAGCAGTTGAATCAGAATATGTTGACATCCTTGGCCATCCTGGTTTAATAACAAAAGAAGAGGCTGAGATTGCCCTTGAAAATGATATTTATTTAGAAATCTCCGCCAGAAAAGGTCACTGTTTAGGAAACGGTCATGTTGCAAACATTGCACGTGAAGTTAAAAACAAACTGATTGTCAATACCGATACACACTCACCTGATGATTTGATAACATTCGACAAATCATATCAGATTGCATTGGGTGCCGGATTAAGCCACGACGAAACAATGAAAGCCATTGTTGACAATCCCCGTGAATTACTTAAAAGCAGAGGAATTTTGTGAAGGCTTCAAAACTATTATCACTTATAAAAAAAGATTTGGAAAATTATCCTATTGATTATTTGAGAAATAAGGTAACCGACCCAAGATACAAAGATCCGCTGACAAAAAAACTTGCCGGATACAATACTCGCATTTATGATGAAATTTTTTCACTGGAATTTAAGGATGATTTTGAAATTAAAGATGGAATCATTAAAAATATACGTTCAGACATCGGATTTTACTTTGACAGATATGCGGGTAGAGACGATGAAACAAAACGGTTTACTGAAAACATCTCATTATATCTGGCATTAATAGCCAAAAAACCACTCCATCCCTACAGCGAAGATAAAAGTGATGACATCTATTTCAGTGACGGTGAATATTACTGTAAAGGCCGGATGAAATACATTCACGATGAAAAATCACTCTGCAGATACTGTATTTGTAAAAATGTAGGATTCAGTGCAATGTTTTACTGAACTCTTTATAATTCTTTGAACTTAAATCATACCCAAAGAACCTTTTTCAAAGGAAAGGATCCACAGAGTTAAAATCACATTAGAGCCAACAATAAAACTATAACTGGGAAGAGTTTATTCAATTGAAAATCAACTCATCTAATCTAACTTTTCAAGTATTATGAATCCTAATTCAGTATTTTGATATAATCTTCCTTTTCTTACATTAGGATTAATGCATACTACTAGATTATGATTTTTTAATGATTTTAATATATTTGAAGCCTGACTGGTAGCAATATCTAACTCTTTAGCAATTTCAGATGGCATTTTATACCCCTCGCCAATGAACCTTAAAGTTTTTGCCCTATATTTACTAACCTTAACATAACCTACAATTTCCATTAATTCTTCTTTATCCATATATAAAAAGTTACAATATGAATAAATATGTTTATATGAACAAAATATAACAAATATATATCAATTACACACTTTTATATTAATTTTACACACATATTACATGATTGATGTCAAAATATAATTCCATTTTCATATCAAAAATTGGAAGATAATTTTTACGATTTAAGAATAATGCAAAACAAACTTTTATAATGAAACATCAATAACAAATATATACAGATATTTTCGTTATCATCAAGTTCATATCAAAAATTATAATTATATAAAAAATAAAATTATATTTTTTATTAAATTAAAACTATATTAATTAGATTTTACTGAATTGCCCATAATCCTTTGAGTTTAAAACATCCAAAAAGAACTTCCTTTTAACAGGCCCCAACTGAGTTAAAAAATCCTCATAATATTGACTTCGTTTAATTTGTTCGTAGTCATTTTTAATTAAATAAAACATATGAGGTTTATATTTTAATGGCATGTCTCTTAAAGCAAAACGAGGTCCATTGATTTTATAGGCAATCAAGTCAAACTTGTATGTATCATACCATCCAGTTTTAATGAAAATGTCCATTAACACCTGACCTGCGGGAACCGTGTCAAAGAATTTCTCATCCACAACATTGGTAATTGATTGAGTGTGTTTTCGCCTGACATACAAATGTTTTTTAACAATAGAGATTCGTCGGGCCTTCAAATAGACATAATAAAAAAACGGCATGTCCTCAAAAAATATGCCCTCCGGAAATCTTGCGTCAATTGATTTTAGAAATTCTCTACTGTATATCTTTTGACATACTCCAACTGATAAATCAAAAATAGAACCCGGAGTTTCTTCAGGTTCAAAAACCCTATTTTCAAAACTAGAATCAAATGTTTTCAAATCAAACCAGTCGTTTTCATAGTAATTT
>CACYBU010000081.1 GCA_902772665.1 uncultured Methanobrevibacter sp.
CGTCTGTCATGGCAAGTGCCTTCATGTCGGACTGCCTGAGCACATACTCAAGTTCATGGGACTGGTAAGCAGTGTTGACAGTTACGATTGTTGCACCGATTTTGGCAGTTGCAAACATGTATGTTAACCATTCAGGGACGTTTTTCGCCCATATTCCAACACGGTCCCCATGTTCAATTCCAATAGCCAGCATTCCTTTAGCTATATTATCAATTCTTTCGTTAAATTCTTTATATGTAAATCTTAAGTTCCTGTCTGGATAAATGATAAATTCATGATCCGGCTGTTTTTCAACCATTGATTCGAAAAATTTTCCAATTGGTAGTTCTGTAAATAATTCGCTCATATTTTTCACCTCTTTTTAATAAAATAACTTAACCAAAATACAAATCATTAATGCAATCTCAATTGCAATGTTTTTAAGTTCAAATCCAAACTAGCTGTGAAAAATCTATCGGTTTCTGGTTTGAAAGTTATTTTATTCATTTTTTAACTCTCCCTAGTATGGTGTGTATAATACGGCGAGTATTTTTGCCTTATCTTTTCCGCTTGCATGAAGATGGTGAGGTACCACTGAGTCATAAAAGATTGTGTCCCCTTCACCAATTGAAAATGTATCCTTACCGTAGATGACTTCAATTTCTCCCTGTAAAACATAAATAAATTCTTCACCTTCATGAGAAGACAATTCCTTTTCCCCTTCCTCATAATCAATGTCAATTATAAACGGATCGATATTTCTGTCAATTTTACCTGCACCTAATGAATGGAATTCCAGATTTGTTGCATTTGTAACATCTTCCCTACCTGAAAAGAATAGAGAATTTTCAGTTTTTCCGCCACGAGTTACAACCGGTCCAAGTTCTGGAGTGTCATCGAGAAATGTTCCTAAACGTACACCCAGTGCTCTTGCCATTTTTGTTAATGGTGTGAGAGATGGGATTACTTCACCGTTTTCCATGGCCTGTAAAACTTCAAGTTTTACTCCGCTCTTTTCTGCAAGTTCTTCTATAGACATGTTTTGTCTGGCTCTGATATCTTTGATTTTTTGTGCAAAATCTTCGTTTGTCATATTATTTTCACTTCTTTGGATTATTTTACTTAAAAGATTTAAGTATATATAATTATCTTTTATGAAATATATAAAAGTATCCTAATTTTTAAGTTTTGAGAGAAAATATTTAATTTCAAATTAAAAATAACTTGAAGATTATGCAATTCATTAAATTTTGGTGAAAGTAGCCTATATAATCTTTGCCCGAATTGCCGTTAGTTTAAAAAATTGATATGAATACATTATAATACTGCTTTGAAGTTGTCAAATTGACCTAAAATTATAATATTGAGCTTAAAAATACAAAAAAGAATATATACTTGGATAACTAATGACAATATGTAGAGAATAATCCCCATTCTTTACAGTAAATTATGTGAAAAAACTATATTAGTAGATGAGAAAATATAAAATTGGTAGATAAGGTTGGAGCAATCTGGCCTTATTCTTTTAAAAATAAGAATCTTCACCCAAAATATTATATCTTTAATTACAGATATAATCAACAAGGTGAAAACTTTGAAAAGGAAAATTAAAATCATTCTTATTTTGGCACTTTTGTTATCACTTGGAGCAACAATAGCCTTTGAAAACTACCACCAGGAACATACACCATATAAAGTACTTGGAAATAACAGTCTGGGAACCGTTGAGAAAAACATTTACGGAAATGACAGATCATCAGAGTCAATAGCATTAATTACGGGAATTCACCCAAGAGAAAAACTTTCAATAGACCCTGAAATCAAAGCCGCAAAAGAATATGTTAACGAGCATGAGGATACGAAAATCATACACTATCATGTTAATGTCACCAAAGATGCTAAAAACTATGAAAAGGGAAGATCAAATGGGGAAAAGCTTGTTCATGATTACGTGAATCCCGATGTGACAAAATCCGATGCAGAATGTGTAATTATAAGTCATTCCCATAATGAAGGATATGGCGAAGGATTTTACATTGCAACTCCTGAAATGGACGATGCTTCAGTTGAAATAGCTAAAAAAATTAAAGCAACAAGCGATTTTGGTTATTATCCCAAAACCGGTAACGAATCATATAAATCAACTTCAGCCGTGCTTGTTTCATGTCCAATTGCAAATGCAGGTTATCCTACATTTGTATATGAGATTCCAGAAAACATAACCTCCCAAAATTCAACAGACTGGACAAAAAACCTGTTCTCCCAGATGGTAAAATATGCCTGTTAGTTATTTTACCATTCCATTTTAATTTTTAGTTAAATCATTAACTCCATGTTCCATTTAAATCCATTGTAGCAACATTCAATTAATAGCATCCATAAATCTTTAATTCATAAAAGACAAATTATTATTATGAATTTAGAAAAATATCTGGACTATGTAAACAGCGGTAAACGGATTATTGCAGGTTCTGACGAACATATATTCATGACAGGTCTGCTTCACGATGCCCTTAAAATCACACATAAAATCAACAGTGAATATCACACCATCGAAGAGATTCAAGAGTTATTTGCAAAACTGACTTCAACACCCGTCAACAGAACGTTATCCATTATGCCTCCTTTCAACACCGATTGCGGTAAAAACATCCATATAGGTGAAAATGTTTTCATCAATTCTGGCTGCAAAATGCAGGACCAAGGCGGAATTTACATTGGAAATGATGTTCTAATCGGACATAACGCATGCCTTCTAACTTTAAATCATGCCTTTGAAGCTGAAAAAAGAGCAGACCTGTATCCCGAACCGATTCATATTGAGGATAAAGTCTGGCTTGGTTCCAATGTTACAGTTTTGCCTGGTGTTAGGATTAGTGAAGGTGCGATTGTTGCGGCAGGTGCCGTTGTTACAAAAGATGTTGAGGAATATACGATTGTTGGAGGCATCCCTGCGAAGTTTATGAAAAATATTGATGCATGAAATAGTGGAAACCTCCCGTTTAGTGAAAAATACAATCGATTAAAAATATAGTTTAAATATAATCTATGAGAATAATAATATCTTTATTTAATTATTCATGATTTGATTGTTGAAATGTGATATTGAAAAAGTGTTATATATATCATTTGCAATATTTTCACTGGAATGTCCCTACTTTACTTTTATATATTAACAGGAACAAAAATTAAAACCATTTAAAAAGGACTGTTTTATATGTTAACTATTAATCAATGCTATTTAGATTTTGTTGATAAAATCTTAAAAAATGGAAAAGAAACTTATAAAGACTCTAATCATCATTTACTCGAAAGTTTAGGTAATTTTTACATTATTGATGATCCGATGAACCTGAAATTTAGAGCGAAATATCAACACTACACAACAGACATGATGCTGGCCGACATTAAGGCCGGTAAATTCGACATAGAAGGGTGTCCAATTAAAAGTGATGCATTATACGAATACGTAAAATCCGCAGAAAATCCTGATGACCAAGGATTCGTATACACTTATCCAAACCGTATTTATGCTCATTTTGATATTGACCAGTTCAACACCATGAAGGAAAGAATTCTGACAGCTACCGGGTCAAACCGTGCGGTTGCAGTGACAATTGATCCTTCACTTGATGCCAATAGGGAAGATATTCCATGTCTTCAGTTCCTGCAGTGTATTGTACGTGACAATGAATTAACCATTCACTGTATCTTTAGAAGCAATGATATTTACGGTGCATTTTACTCAAATATGTTTTTCATAGCATATTTAGGTCTTAAAATGAAAGAAGAAATTAACAAAGAAATTATTGGTGAAAAATTGAACTTCGGTGGAGTTCATTACCACTCAACCTCCGGCCATATATACAACACAGATATTAAATCAGCTCGTAAATTAATCAAATCGAATAATAAAGGATTTAAATAATCCTTATCTTATTTTTTATTGTCAGTTTTTCATATCTGGAAGTTATTGTATATTTTCCCTTCTTGTATTTTTTAGTGATTTTTAAAACTGCCTTTCCTTTCCTATTGGTTTTTACCTTATAGACTTTTCCCTTAAACTTGAATGTGATTTTCTTATTTTTAAGGAGTTTACCATTTTTATTAACTAATTTTGCGATGAATTTTATATTTTTTGATTTTTTAACCCGGATGTCTTTTGTAATGATTGTTGATTTGACTTTGATTTTATTTAAAACTTTAAATCCTTTATATTCCGCAGTGATTGTGAATACCGCAGGTTTTGAATTGATCTTAAATGATGCGTAACCGTTTTTATTTGTGTATGTATAATATGTTTTACCTCTGACAGTGAACTTTACCCTGATTCCTTCACAGAATTTAGCAAAATCATCACATATTCTGACCTTATATGTCTTTCCTGCGCCGTAATACATTGTAATGTCCTTATTTTCAGTTATTCTTTTTACCACAATTATTGTTTGAGTTTTAACTTCACCTGTTTGGCAGTTAACAACTCTGACATTATATGTTCCGTCTTTTGAACCAATGTTGAGGAAAATCTGGCCGTTGGCATCACTTATTAAGGTGTAACTGACTCCATTGAAAAGAATGTTGGCTGATTTATTTGCTATATGATTACCGTTTGAATCCATTAAAGTTAACTCATATCTGGAATTGGTTGAATACCTGCCTGAAATAAAGTCTATTGTTGATTTGAAATTTATTCTCATATTTAGTGAAGATTTAATGTATTCATCATCCCCTATAAATTCGATTTTAGCATTGTACTCCCCGCTGTTTAAAGCAAAATTAAAAATGGCTGTTCCATTATCATCTGTTCTTTTTTTGTATGTTTCACCATTTAACGTTACATAAATGTCACGATTTGAAACATGATTACCTGATTTATCCTTAAGACACACCTCATAATCACCATTATAATATACGCTGGCACATGGTGCTGAAATCTGGGTTTTATGGTAAGTAATGTTAAACTCACTAGCCAAGTCTGTTGCTTCATAAATCAGACTAACCAGTTTGACCGTGTATTTATATGTTCCATAATTCAATTCTTTGATTTCAGCGCTGACATGTCCTTCAGTTGAGGAGCAGACATAGTTTTTATCATTGACATTTAAAACGACCTGGAAACCGGCAGTTGAATTTGTAAGCCCAATTTCAAATATCGCACTGGATTCATCAACAGTCAGCTGTAAAGTCATATTCACCTTCATTTTTAATACCCTTAAAGATACATTGCATAATGAGGAATTATATAAATATTCATCTGAATAATAGGCGACAATCATGTTGTTTCCGGTTTTAGTGAAAGTATGGAAAATGTTTGCGGTTCCATTGATTACCTCAACCTGATATATTTTATCATAAACTAAAAATGCCACATGGCCGGAATTTACAGTATTGTTATTCAAATCCATTACGTGTGCTGTAACGTTTATCGGATTATTGTATTCATTTGTAGTGATATTCAGGTATATTCTTGTATTTATTTTTAATATTTCAAAGGATTGGGTAATGTTGGATGAGCCGTAATAGAATGACTCGTTATAGAAAGCTGAAATATTTAATACTGACGGAGTTACATTAATGTTTTCCAGCATGGCACTGCCGTTGAATACCTCCATTTCATACTCCTTACCATCAATACAGAGTATGATGAAACCATATTTTACGGGATTTTTATGATTATCCATTATTATGGCAGTGATATTTATAGGATTGTACTGACCGGAGATGTTTAAAATTATATTGGTGCTAACCAGAGGATTAGTGATTTCAACAGTCATGTTGGATTGTGCATAACCTATAGCTGTAAATTCAGCAGTGATTTTATCTGATTTGAGATTTATCTGTTTTTTCGCCATTCCATTTTTCAATTCGACAACGTATGTGTCATTACCTAATTTGAATATGACATTTCCACAGCTGACCGGATATCCCCACTGATTGAGGACTTTTGCAATAATGTTTGCATTATTAGATGTTCTGTTGTCAATGGTTAATGTTAATGTAGTGTTTATCGAGTTTAATACTGTGAATGCCTTAATACAGGCAACCTGCGAGTTATAAATATGGTCTGGATACTGCCAGGTTATATTGAATAAATCTCTCCAGTTTTTCCCATCATAACTAATATATGAAATGTTTTTATGATAAAAATAGTTATTTAAACTAATACTTTCTGAAATCGGAACTCCTGCATCTCCCTGAACAGTGATTTTAAATATTACTTCAAATATATCACCTATGCATAATGGGATGAACTCGCCCAAATCAAAAGTATAGTATCCTGGATTTGATTTTCCGGATTTTTCAAGTTTTAAATCATTGTTGACATAGATTGATAAATCCCACTGAGTATTTTTCTCGAAATATGTTGAAACTGCCGCAAGGAATTCATTGTCTGTTGCGTTGAAGATATTTTTATACCAGACAGTTTTTGTGGTATTTAAAAAGTAATCGGTTTTTGATATGTCATACTGGTAGTTTTTATCGTATTTTATTGTGTCATTTAAAATAAATGTGAATGCGGCACTGTTTCCTCCAACTTTCGGGCATGACTTATCATAATATGACACGTAAAAGTAACCGTCATTTCCCCATGAATCGCCCCAGCTATTTTTAGCTATCCATGCACCTTTACCTGGAGCGTTAGGCATATAAAAGTTATCGTCCCATCCAACCAGAACAATAGCATGGTCACATGGCAGATTTCCCATGTAGCATTGAACGTATTTCCCGATTCTTGAATCATGCTTGGGCATCATAAAAATACCTGAATAAACGGCACCATAATCCATTATTGCCCTTTTAATGGAATCCAAATCTGTGACACTTGATCTTTTTAAATAAAGCATATTCTGAACATGCATAATGCTGTCAAGAACAGGAGACAATGTGCTTAAATCACTATACGAGTCATCATTTTCCAAAATTGGACCCAACCAGCTTGTAAGATAACCCACTGCCATGTCATCATATCCCCCGTCATTGGTATCCATTGACCATCCATAGTGAGAGTAAATTGAAGCCAGGTTCTTCATGTTTTCTTCAGATAAATCAATATTTTCACTAGTTGCCTTTAGAATACATGACTCCAGAGTAGCCAATGATGCAAAAGCCCAGCAGTTACCTCCATTTTCCTGATCCTTAACCGGAGTTACATAACCTCTATCAACAGAACTGTAATATTTGGGAAGAGAAGACTCCGCAATGATATTTTGATATAATATATAATCATCGCTTGAAAAGATTAATGAAAGATTGTCCTGCTTAAACAAATCACAGTACTCACCGGCAGTATTGTTGAGGTAAGTAATGTTATTTAAAGTTGAATTTTCATTTAAAAGAGAATAAAATGCCCCCGCTAGGTGTGCTGAGTTATTTATACATGAAGTGTTTTCAACCATCAGATAACTTGAACTGTCAATATATAATCCTCCTCCATTTTTAGCGTGATTAGATGAAAACTGGGAGTTGATCAGGGTTAAATTACCGTAAACCATATAAATTGCACCCCCATCATAGCGGGCAGTATTGTTACATGTATAAATATTAGATAAATGACTATATGATTTTAAAAGAGTCATCGCCGCTCCGAATGTTGCCTGACATGATATGAAATTTAAATCCTCACCGGTAAATATTGTAGACTTAAGATAAATGGCTCCTCCCGCATCACCGGTTGAAACATCACTGATGAATCTGGATTTTTTAATTGTGACTTTTGGAGTTATGGAGTTTTTAGAACTGCATGCAATAGCTCCACCATAATTTAAAGCAGTGTTGTTGATGAAAACACATTCATTTATTTCAAGGATTCCCCCATTTAAATAAATCGCTCCCCCAGAATCTGCGGAGTTGTTTATAAATGTGCAGTTGGTTAAATATGCGTTGTGCTTTCTATCCGCACAGTAAATAGCTCCTCCAAAACTATACTTGTCACCGCTGTCTTTGACTGCTGATGAATTGGTGAAAATAGTGTTTGAAGCAGTCATGTCTCCCTGATTGTATATATTTAAATTGCAGATAGTCAGATTGGTTAAAATAAGATTATTGTTGATGAGTAAAGTTCCACCATTACCGTTTATGATTGTTTTTGATGCATCTTCACCAATAAAAGCAATATTACTGTGAGAATTTATTTGTTTATAATCATATTCTCCATTTTTAAGATGAATTACTGAATTATTCAGTATTCTACCATCACGAATAATTTTATAGGGATTGTCTGCTGTTCCCTCGCCATGGTCATGTGTTGCATTAGTGTCAAAGTATATGTCGTTGGAAAATACACTTGGCGAAGCATCCAGACTGTCAGTTGCATTATCTTCTGCAAAAGCCGATGGTATAATCAACAAAATCATAATTATTGAAAACAATAATATTAAATTATGTTTAATCACTTAAACCAACTCTATTTTTTAATTCTAATAAGATTCTTTACCTTTAACTTGCCATAACTGGTAATGATAGTGTATTTTCCCACTTTATATTTTTTAGTGATTTTTAAAGTGGCCTTTCCTTTCCTATTGGTTTTGACTTTATAGACTTTACCTTTAAATTTGAATTTAAGTTTCTTGTTTTTAAGGATTTTACCATTTTTATTCAATAATTTAGCTGTGAATTTTATAGTTTTTCCTTTTTTAATCTTGATATTTTTAGTTATGATAGTGGATTTGATGGTTATTTTATTTGAAACCTTATAACCTTTATATTCTGCTGTAATGACATATTTGCCTGGATTTTTTGATATTTTAAATGATGCGTAACCTTTACTGTCAGTTGTTTTTGTGTATTTTTTATTGCTTATGGTGAATTTTACTGTAACTGTGTTTGCGGCATTACCGTTATCATCTAAAACCTTAACATTATAATATTTTCCAGCAGCATAGTACATGTTTAAATCACTGTTTTCTGTTATTCTCTTTACCACTGTGATTGTCTGGTTTTTAACTTCACCACTAACCATATTATAAATTTCAACTGTATATGTTCCAGGATTCAAGGTTATAAGCAGTTTTGCCAATCCATTCTCATCTGTTTTAATAACATATTCTGTTGAGGATATTTTTATTATTACATTTGCATTATTCAACAGATGTCCATTATCGTCAATCAATACTATTTCATAATAGGAATTGAATGTTTTGGTTGAATCCTCTGCAAGTATGGTTTTATTAACTGTAATATTAGTGTCCACAGTGCAGTTTAAATAATCTTCATCACCCTCAAAGTATACTGTGAGATTGTTGTCATTCAGTTCGAGATTAAGGTTGAATAGAGCAACAC
>CACYBU010000082.1 GCA_902772665.1 uncultured Methanobrevibacter sp.
CTGATTGTTATTAAGTTTGTAGTTTATATTATTTAATCTTACTGTACCTTCGATTTCTTTTGTATTTACAAATACTGGATTGTAAAAGGAAGTGGGGCTTGCGAATTCTATCGTTGATGTTGGTATTTCACCCGTATTGAAGATAAATGGATGAATGAAGAGTCCGCTTGCCCTGTGAAGGCTAATTAAGTATTCGAAATCTCTGTCCATATATGGTGTGACCAGAATGGAGTGATGTTCTATGTGAACCAGTTCCTTGTTTTCTCTTATGCTGACATGATCAAGATTCAAATCATTATAACCCGGTGAAAGGTATCTCCGGTGAAATGGTCCTGTGATATCAGTGAAATTTGTTACAAATTGTGGGAATTCTTTAATTTCCACACAGCATAGATTGAATATCTTGTCTTCAGCATCATGTTTTCTTGGAATTGTACCATCTACAAAAAGTTCAGACATGAATTTTCACCTCTTTGAAATTTATATTACAAGTTAATATTGGTTGAAATCATATATAAACTTTTCATTATGTATTAATTACAATTTAAAGTCTATTTAACAAGTTAAAGTAAATATTAGAAGTTTAAATCAATATTGATGAGTGAGTGAAAAATCAGATATATCCACTAAAATTAAATAGGATCAAAATCATATTTTTAAAAAGAGCCGAAAGGTCTCTAATTATTAAAAAAAATTCATTTTTCATACAAAGTACAATGTCTATTAATGGATGCAGGATTATAATTCCTGCAATAGACATTGAGGGATTGGAAAATTCCACCAGATGAAATTTCAAATCCAATCGCCAAGGTGTTTTTTAAAAATTAAAATGTGTTTAACCATCTGCCGGTTTAATTTTCATCATGACATATGCAAATACCACCACCATGACAATGATTATCAAATCTATGATTATCTCAAACTGTTTTGCAGTTGAAAACAGTCGGATTATTCCAATAACCCACATTATGATTAAAACACATGGAAGCATGTATTTAAGTATGAATTTCCATGTTCTACCTACATTTATTGCTGATTTTCCATTTAAAACATCTAAGAAGTTTTCAACACTGTAAATCCATGTAAATATTATGCACTGAACGGCTATCAGAAGCAGAATGCCAAATTCATTGACGAATGAATCGATTATTCCAACAAGATAGCTGCTAATTCCGGATGTGAGAAGCAATGAGAATACACAACCGATTAAGCTTAAAACTGTTGCTGTCTTTTTTCTTGACCATCCGAGCTTATGAGAAGTGGTGTTTAACATCGGCTCCAGAAAACCTAAAGCGGAGGTGACACCGGCAAAAAGTATTGCCAGAAACAGAAGCGGTGCCAGTATTCTGCCGATTGGCCCCATGATGTTGAAAATCATCGGGAACACAATAAATATCAATCCGGTTCCTTCAGTAATTAGCTGAACCATAGGTGTTCCGTTGGTAACCGACATATATCCAAGTATTGAAAACACACCAAATGCTGTGCAGACTTCAAAAAGTGAGTTGGAGGCAACAACGATGAAAACGTTGTTGATGAGTTTGGAGTTTTCTGGAAGATAGCTTGCATATGTAAGGGCTATTGCCTGTCCCATACTCAGGGAAAATATTATCTGTGAAAAGGCAGCAAGCCAAATGTTTACATCCACGAGTTTCGACCAGTCGGGAGTGAGAAGTGTGGCAATTCCGACATTAGCTCCGGGAAGGGTGAGAGCATATACTATGATAAATCCCATTATGACAAACAGTGCGGGAATGATGATTTTTGAAACCCTACCTATACCCTTGTCCACGTTTCGGTGTGCAATGAACCACAGGACAATCCACAGTATAATAACCCCGATTGTTGTTGGGATGAGAAGGAAACTTGCGTTACTGAGGTTTGAACTTCCTCCCACATTATTTACAAAGTAATGTGCAGCATCGGCTCCCCAACTGAATGTAAAGCTTGATGCAAGATAAACCAGATCCCAGCTTAAAATGACCATGTAATAGATTGTAACTATAAATACGAATAAAACCAGCATCCAAGCAACATACTCCAACTTTGGATTGATTTTTCTCATAATCGTCGAGAAGGATTCCTTGAAGGAAAATCCCACTGCATATTCCAGTATTAAAAAAGGAATTCCCATGATGACTATTGCAATAAGGTAGGGAATGAAAAATGACCCTCCGCCATTGGAATAGAGCACGTAACTGAACCGCCATATGTTACCTAAACCTACTGCGGCTCCGATCATGGCAAAAATAAATGCACGAGATGAATCCCACTGATTTTTTTGTGACATAATAGATTGTTTGTAAAAATTTATATAAATAACTTTTACATACTATTAATTATAATGAAAGTATTTGACAAATTTTTAACCGGCCAGACTGCGGGTATAAACTGGTGCTTTGAAAATCGCCATTTCATAAACAGACTCTCAGACAACGGTCTCAGCCGTGAATACGTTGTTGACTGCGTGATGATGGAGGAACCGATAAGTTACGAGCATGTTGAAGACAACAAGTATGCTGTGGTTTACAAAGCCCCCGACAACAAGGACTACAGGGAAATACGACTCATAATGGCCTGTTCGGGAAATTCCATTGATCTGGTAACGGTTATGAGAAACAATGAAACAACAACCAGCCGCCAGAACCGGCAATACCAGTCAGAAAAGAAAAAGGCAATTGAAAAAAAGAGGCTTAAAGCCCTGTCCAAAAGAAAATGGTAAGAGAAGTCAATAGAAAACCTTTTTTTGACGGTACTTTTCAGGCATCCAGGTTACAAATCCTCTAATATAATCATTAACACCTTGAAATTATCTAGAAGACTAATGATTAATAAAATCCTTTATACTATTTATTTAAATATTAATTTTTGCTTTAAGATTCAAATAAAAGAAAATAGTAGGATTAAAAAGAAATCTTTTAAACCTTTTTGAAATTAAAATTGCAACTTATACCGATTCTGAAAAGTACAATACCCATTGCCCCTCCGGATTTTGCAGCCTTGGCATCTTTTAAAAGAACGCTTTGAGGCAGTTTACGAGTGTTTGCATCTGAAACATATGACTGAAGACCTGTCCAGATTTGAGCCCCGTTTGACTGTTTGGCAAATGTTTTTGTCACTGACTTTATCCATGAGCGGGTTTGATGGTAATTTCCCTTATAAACCATTGGCAGGAGTACGTCAACGTATTTGCTTAATGTTGGAACATCCTGACCATAATAGTAGTGCATTGAACTGGGCTCTGGCATAAGGGCGCCTGAAACTATGCATTTTGGTCTGACCTTGTGGATTTGAATGGATGCCTTTTTAACAAAGTAATTAACAGATTTTACTGCATTCGGATGTTTATAGGCTGTTCCACCGTATCTCATGTAATCAAAATGGATTCCGTCAACTCCACTGATTTTTGCAAGGTTTTTAGCCTGCCTTATTTTACTGTTCATGAAGGAGTACTTCAATTTGCCGTGACCGTCAACAAGTGAAACCCATTTTCCACCACTGTATGCCAGCTGAATCCAGAGATGCACTTTCATTGAGTTTTTATGAGCCCTTTTAATAAAGGATATGACTGATGCTTTTCCGTAACTTCTGATGGCGTCTGCGTGAAGGAAGATGTGTTTTGTTCCCTTTTTGGAAAGGCTTTTAAGGTTGATGCTTTTCATGTGCATCGGCCATAACCAGTAACCATCCCCTTTTGGCATTTTAGGCCTTACCTTAATTTTAAACGATCCGGAGGAGGCAAGATAAGGAGTAGTTTTTGCAAATGAATATCTGATTTTATGTGTTCCCTTTTTAAGGTTTATATATATTTTAGCGTTTCCCTTACCATTGGTTTTGACCTTGTATGTTTTGCCTGCGATTTTTATTGTAACACGCTGGTTTTTGAGAGCGTTTCCCTTGTTGTCTGTGAGTTTAACATAGAAAAGACATTTTGATCCCTGTCGATAGTTAAGGTCCTTGTCACCTACCTTAATGGATGTTTTAACGGCGTTCTTGACTGTTAGCTTGGAGGTTACGGTTGATGAGGTTGTGTTTTCATCACCGTCGAAGGAAAATACTGTATCATATGTTCCCTTTGAAAGTTTGACGCTGAAGGTAGCAACACCTTTTGTATTGGTTGTTTTTTTATATGTTGCACCGTTTATCTTGAGTGTGACGTTTTTTGAAGCCATCGGCTTGCCGTTTGATGTGAGTTTTGCTGAAACGTCTGTTTTAAACGAAGCATAGCCTGTGGCCTTTGATGATGAAAGCTGAGTCACTGCTTTTTCTGTTTCATTCATAGAGACTGGATCGGTTTCATTTGAAACTTCCAGAAGAGAATTATCCCCAGTATCGGTTGAGTTGTCTGCCGCTGCAACCGTTGAAACCGTAAAGACCGCTAACAGTATAATTAAAAGTATGAATAATCTGTTTTTCATGATTCTCCTCATAGATTGTTGAAGTTAATGTAGTTGAATAATCCGTATCTGAACAGTATTACACCGTAAGCTCCACCTGAAATGGAGGCTTCACAATCTTTCATCAGTTCCTTGGCAGGAATCTTGTTGAGATTGGCGTCTGATCTGTATGACTGAAGACCAGTCCATATCTGTGCCTTTTTGGACTGTTTTGCAAATGTGTTTGTCACAGATTTTATCCATTTTGTGCCGGCATGGTAATTTCCTTTATAAACCATTGGAATGATTGCGTCAAGGTATTTTCCCATTGTGGAGATGTCCTGTCCGTAGTAATATTTCATGCCTGAAGGCTCGGGCATCACTGCTGCTGAAACAACAATTTTTTTGTTTACCTTATGGACAGAGGCGGTTGCCTTTTTGATGAAGTAATTGATTGCTTTTACGGAGTTTTTGTAATTGTGTGCATTACCCGGATATCTTACATAGTCAAAGTGAACACCACTTACTCCTTTTAGTTTGGCGTATTTAACGGCCTCTTTAATTTTGGAGTTGATTAAATCATATTTTATTTTTCCATCAGAATTCACCGGGTTTTGCCAGTTGCCTGCACCGTAGAATACCTGCATCCAGAGGTGAACCCTGATTCCATGGGTTTTTGCCTGTTTAATCCATTTTTCAACATTGGCTTTGCCGTGAAGCTCCAGTGCCTTGAAGTTTAAAAAGACTTCATTTATGCCGTATTTTTCAAGTTTTGCTAGGTCAGTGTCATACATGTCCTTTCCGAAAAGCCACATTCCGTTGTGGAGTTTCTTTGAGGTTTTGACCTTGATGGTGAATGTTTCTGATGCCTTTTTGTATACAGCAGTTTTTGAGAAAGCTACTTTTATTTTATATGAGCCCTTTTTAAGTTTGATTTTAAGTGAAGCTATACCTTTGGCGTTTGTTTTTTTAACGTATTTTTTCCCGTTGAGGGTGAATGTTACTTTTTTGGATTTCAATAGTAATCCTCTGGCATCAGTCAGTTTAATTTTAAAGTAACCTGTCTTTTTGTGCTTGTATGCCTTGGATGAGTATTTTTTGATTTTAACTGGCATTCCTTTTTTAACGGTTATTTTGGAAGTGCCATTAACCGGTTTTATGTTGTTCTCACCGGCATATGAGTATTCAATGTTATATGTCCCCTTGGGTTCCTGGATATTGATAGTTGCCTCACCTTTGGAGTTGGTTTTTTTGGAGTATGTCTTGGAGTTCAGTTTGAAGGTGACTAATCTGTCTGCAAGGGGAGTGTTTCCGGCAGCTAATGTTACAGTGTATGTGTTTGCAACTCCAACATATGCTGTATAGTCGGATGCCTTTATCTTTGAGCTGGAAGTTGTGATTACAAATATACTTGTTGTGTTTTCACATGCAGCATAACCGTCACCGGTGAATGAGTATTTAACCGTGTATGTGCCTGGGGCGAGTGTGACCTTAAGTTTCACCACTCCGTCTGTGTCTGTAGTGTGGTTGGATGTTTTGTTGTTTAAAGTGAACTGTACTGTTTTATTGGATATTCCATTTCCGTTTTCATCACACAGTCTCGCTGAAAAGTCAGTGTCCTTGACTATGTTGGTGTCGTTGCTTTTGATTGTTGTTTTTTGGACAATATCATCGCCCGTTACTGTGTCATCTGATTTTTCAAGTACTTCTGTAAACGTATCGTTGCAGAAGTCGGTTTCATGATTTGTCACTGAATCAGTCTGGTTAACCGCACTGACGGCACAGGTCATGAAGACAAGTATCAGTGCGACTGACAGAATCAATGCGTTATTTTTTATCGAAATTTTTTCACCTCTTAGTATAAGTATTAATTGAAAACCATATATAAATCTTTTTAATAAGAAACTGGCTTTAAAACAGATTAAATTGATAAAAATAGGTTAAAAAAGTATAGATATGCTTGTTAAAAGAACCTATATATTAAAATAAGCTATGATAATTTCAGATATATTGAATTGAAATTAGATTAATAGTGACTTTTCAGGATTTTAAATCTTAATTTTAAACCTTTTAAAATAAAAAAATAACTGATAAGGTTTAGTTATCAGTTAAATTAAATGTTAACTTACCTGTTCCGTTATCGGTAATGTTCATCTGACTGCATTGAGGTGTGAGACTGCTTAGGAGTGCTTTTCCATCTTCACTGTCCATGTGCTGGGGAAGGTATCCGGAAATGTGAATGGGATATACAGTGCATTCAACATAATCTCCAGTCATATCCATTCCCAGAAAGTAAGCGACGTGTGTCTGCTCATTTGACTGGTCGAAAATGAAATTTCCGAGACTGTAAAAAATCGGCTTTCCATTATACATTTCTATTCCCTGGGGAACGTGAGTGTGAGAACCTATTACAACATCGGCTCCAAGATCAATCAGTTCATGGGAGATGTTAATCTGATTTTCATTTGGAGACTGGGAATATTCATTACCATAGTGCATGTATGCAATGATTAAATCGGAATCGTTGTTCTGTTCGATTTGTTTTCTTGCATCTTGTGATGAGTAAGCAGAATATCCTGGATTGGAATCATTTGCAATCGGCATTACGTCCTGTGAGTATTCCTCGAAGTTCTGTGAATCCATATAGTTGAGGATTGTGATTTTTCTTCCGTTGATGTCTTTTACAACCGGCTGGTGAGCCTCATCTGCCGTGTTTCCGGCACCGATTGGAGTGATGTCTGCCTGCTTTAAATTGGAAACAGTATCCTGCATTCCACCAACTCCATAATCAAAAACATGGTTATTTGCAAGGGCTGCAACAGTCACATTGTTTGCCTTTGCAAGAGTAACATATGATGGGTCGCATTTAAGGGGAACATCACCCTTGACAGCATTTTCAGATGAAGTTGCTGCGTTTTCAAAATTGATTAAAAGCAAATCAACCGCCGAGATAACATCGTTTACACCGGCAAAGGGTGAGGAGTCTGTGCTTAAAACATCAGCCATGTTGCGTGCAAACATCACATCCCCCGTAACCGCCACGGAAACATTTTCCTTGGAAGTGTTCTTTACAACGGAATGTGACGGGTTAAATACTGTTGCCCAAGCTGCAAATATCACAAGAATTACAAGTACAATCAGCAGAATGTTTCTAATCATCCTCTGCAATTTCTTCATCCTCACTGAAGAGCTGGTCAAGCATCCATTCCGGATCATACTCCATGATGTCATCATAACCCTGGCCGACTCCTAAAAAGAGGATTGGTTTTTTGATAACATATCCTATTGAAAGTGACGCTCCTCCTTTACTGTCAGCATCTGCCTTGGTGAGAATAACACCGTCAATATCAATTGCCTCATTGAATTTACGTGCCTGTTCTGTAGCGTCGTTTCCGGTTATTGCATCTCCGACGAAAATGACAAGATCAGGCTTGGAAACCCTTTTAATCTTTTTCATCTCATCCATAAGATTGGTATTGGTCTGCATTCTTCCGGCAGTATCGATGAGTACAAGTTCCTTTCCCTGTGCCCGTGCGTGTTCAACTGCGTCAAATGCAACAGCCGCAGGGTCTGAGCCTTTTTGGTGCTTTATGATTTTAACTCCAACGTTTTCCGCATGGTGAGTGACCTGTTCAATGGCCCCTGCCCTGAAGGTATCTGAAGCAGCAATTACAGGAGTGTATCCTCTTTTAAGATAATAATTGGCAAGTTTGCCGATTGTTGTGGTTTTACCGGTTCCGTTGATTCCAACAAACATCACAACAAGCGGTTCACCCATGTCCTTTTTTTCCTCAAGCATTTCGGTCATTGACTTGCCCGGAATGTCAATGATATCGGCTACCGCATCTCTTAAAGCGTAATAGGTGTATTCAGGAATATCGTTGCTTCTTTTGATTTTTTTACCGACGAGATTTTCCTTAACACCTTCAACGACAGCATTTGCAACTTCCATTGCAACATCCCCTTCAAGAAGACTCAGTTCAAGTTCAAAGAGTATGTCTTCAACGTGTTTTTCCTGAATAGTTTTTTCACGGATGAATGAGAATATTCCTCCTTTGGCCTCGCCGTCAGCGGATTCAACAGGTTTTTTGTTCCTGCTCCAGAAATGGGATTTCTTCTCTTCTTCATCATCAGACTCCTCTTCGGTTTCTTCTTCCTCTTTATCTTTACTTCTGCTCCAGAAGTGAGATTTTTTCTCTTCTTCATCTTCAACTTCAGCTTTTTCATCTTCGTCCTTATCTTTACTTCTGCTCCAGAAGTGAGATTTTTCCTCTTCTTCAGCTTCGGTTTCTTCCTCCTTATCTTTACTCCTGCTCCAAAAAGAGGACTTTTTCTCTTCGGCCTCTTCATTATCTTCTTCAGCTTTTTCTTCTTCGTCCTTATCTTTGCTCCTACTCCAGAAGTGAGTTTTTTCTTCATTTTCCACAGAAACTGAATCAGCATCCTCATGAGCTTCTTCAGCCATGTCTTCCTCATAGTTTTCCTTTTTTCTTGCGAATGAGAAAAATGAGAATCTGGAACCGGATTCTTCCTGAAGATTGTCTTCAGCTTCTGCCTCTTCTATAAGTTCTTCTTCCAATTTTTCACTTGTACGTGAAAATTTCTTTTTTAATGATTCAAACAAAAATAACCCAACCTAAAATGTTAGTCTATAGAATATTAATAATAGTATTTGTTTATAATGTTTAAAAAACATTTTGAAAAAATGGAGGTTTGAATGAAAAAATTGATTAGTCTCAGTATCATTATACTACTAGGCACGGACAATGCCCAGGATTGTTTTGTTGATTTTTCGGCTGAAAAATAGGAGTTAAAAGTTCACCCATAATTTGTTGAAATTTATCAACATGCCTGAATAGGAGTTAGTAATCCTTGCCGCTAACTCTTTTACGGGGTGAATGTCCAGTAAGAACAAGTTCATCACCCGCTATTGCCTTAAATATACATACTTCATATACTATCCTATATTTTTTAAGAATACACTCGAATTCCACATTCCTAGTTTGTTTTAACATTCTAACCTCTCGCACAATTCTTTACCCGGAATATCCATCATACAGTTGTTGTTAATTCATTTTAATTGAAGTTAATTTAAAACCTTTAAAGTTTCAACACTGATATCAGTGATTTTAAAGATAATATCCTCATCAACTCCCAATTCCATTAACTTTTTGGCATCTAAAATTTTAGCAGCAAGAAAACCATTTCTGTTGGCCCAACTACATACATCAGAAATACATTTAACTGATCTATCAAAGATTATTGGAACACCAAAAAGCCCAAACCGATCCATTATAAGATTCAGTTCAGGATTTTCTGTTTTTCTTTCCAAATAAATGAATTCTTCACCCATTGAATAGTCAACTCGGGAGATTCCCGGTTGTGCTTTTAGTAAACTGACCATCTTCGGATATTCATCAGAAACAAAAGAACAGGCCAGAAATCTTAATTCACATTCAGTGACTCTTGTTTTAAAATCATCATCCTCAATATTGGCATTTCCGATAATTAGAATGATAAGTCCAAACAATAATTTAACAGGCAGATTAACATTCATATACGGCAAAATCAGCAAATCTATTGCCTCTGAATCTGACAATTCATTTCCAGATATGGTTTTGTCGATGAGATTGTTTAAAACATCCATACCATATTTAGTTGTGGAAAAAATCGGATTTATGTTAACTGTCAGATGATTATCAGTTCCCACAACTACATTAATATCAATGGATTGTGCCGTAGTGAATAGTGATGTTTTTATCTGAAATTCAGAGTATTGTGGATGGCCCTGAAGCAAACGGTGAAATTTAAGAACATCCTGTACTGCTTCATCATCGAGAGACTATTGTGTGAATCCGGTTATCTGAATGTATTCCCCATCTACTATAACCGCAACGCAATCGAAATTCGGGGTTTCGATGAATTCTATTTCATTACCAGTATTGTAGAGATACCTGTGAAATCTGATTCCAAAATTATAATAAGTAAATTTGAAGGCTTCTTCAAATGATTTAAGACAATATGAATCCATATAATCACTCCATGTAGTTTTTGTGCAAATACCGAGCGACTGCTAATTGTCCTCAGATTATCATTTGATTTTAAAGTATATAAATGGAGCAGTTGTTAGTTGAAGCAATTTTACAGAATTACTTCAATTTTACAAAGTCACAGCAATTTTATAAACTCTGTGCAATATTTTAAGTGTGATTATATGAAATTGTTTTCATTTAAAAAATTAACTAAAAAAAAGTAATTCAAAAAAAAATAGGATAATATTAACCCATCTGGGTCATATTACCTTGTGATGCAGCCGCAATCTGCTCTGCCTGTGCCTGAAGACTTCCAACAACATCTGAAATCTGCTGGAGGTTTGCAAGCATCTTATCCCTAGTGTCTTTAAGTTCTTCTTTCTGACCCTTAAGGATTTCACGAGCACCATCCGCATCTTTTTTAACGGCGATGCCTGCGCCGATACTTACGATGATTTCATCGGCGTTTTTAAGCTCACCCTTGATGAATGAACCTGCACCGACAGGTACAAATGCTTCGATTGACTCTTTACCTTCCAAATCATCGAGAGTCTCAAGAAGCGCATCGATTTCGGCAATTGAGGTCTGAATCAGTTCAATCTGCTGCTGAACCAGTTCGGCCTGCTGTCTGTATACATTGATGTCTGAGAGAATATTGTTTAATCTTTGCTGATCTTCCATAAAAAATCCCCTTTTTTATCAATGCATTTTATAAAATTTCTTTTACAATAGGGTCAAGAACCTCTTCGGGTGTGATTTCATCAATTGAATCAATGGAAATCTGGTTCCTGTTAATACCATGTTTGCTTCCGAATCTCTGATAGATTTTTTCCTCTATATCGCCTTTACAGGTCGCCTTGTATTCCTTGGTGAAATCATGGTATTCATCACCCATTACAAAAGTACCTTTTACTCTGTAAATTTTTGTTATCATTTTATTAATCCCTCTTGTATTATTAATTAAAAATCGTCATCCAAAAAGCCCAATGCTTCTTCAACTCTAGCCATTTCAGGACCAGTACTGTCTTTAGCTACGATTGCACCGTTTGAATTTGCGATTATGCATGCGCCGACTAATGGAATGCCTTTTCCCACAGTACCTATGTCTCCTTCAACACCAAATACTTCACAAGCGAAGTTAACCTCGGATTTAAGGGCGTTTCTGCTCATTAAAAATCCTCTGTTTGTGACTTTTATCAGAGAACCGATGATGTCGCTTCCGATGATATGGGATGTTTTAACATCAACGTCAAGTGTCTCTTCAATAACCTCAACTGCTTCGGGACTTAAGAAAGGACTTGCAATTGCACCCTTGTCGTTTGCCGCCACGATGTTTCCAACGGCTGTGTACTTGCCTGGGATAGTGGCTACCTTCAGGCCGATGTCCTCGAACTGTTTAACTTCCCTATCCAATGCATGTGGGGAAACAACGATACCATTTGAGTTAGCTACAGCTAAAGATCCTATAAGGCTGCTTCCTGAAATAGATGATTTGACGACTTCAACATCCAGGGTTTGACTGATGATTTCGGCTTTTTCGTCCAGAAGATTGTACGGGACTATTGCCAGATCATCGGTTGCAAGGATGAACACTCCTACATTCGGATTTCCTACAATGTCAACTCTTTTCAACATATTGTTTACCTCACATCTTTCGGTGCTGTAAAAAAAAACTGATTATTCTGCTAAAGTAGCTTTTACAACACCTTCTTCGTCTTTAACTGCTTTTACAGTGATTTTAGAAGGTATTTTTTGAATACCTCTTGCCCAAATTGCATGATTGATAGATTCGTCGATTTTAACTTCACTAGCTTTCATGTGTTTGGTTAAGAAATTTTTAATCTCCCTTATTGCTCTTGGAGCTCTGATAGTCCTTTTGACTTCTTTTACATTTCTAAGTGGAATTGTGTAAACTCTTTCCATTTTAATCCCCCGAATTTATAATTTTAGACTGTTTCTTCTCCAATGTCTAGGTTTTGGTCTGTATCTGAGTTTACGATTGGTTTTAGCATAAGCCCAGATTGGAATTCTCCTATTTTGTTTATTTGCTTTTGCCATTCTTAATTTTTTAGCTAA
>CACYBU010000083.1 GCA_902772665.1 uncultured Methanobrevibacter sp.
AAGAACAATGTCTAAAAATGTAGTAAGTGTTTCTGTTCCTGGAAACCGGGAAAAAGTTTTAGACTTAATGAGAAAAGAAAACAAAGCAGTGCTTCCTGTTGTTAAGGAAGATACTGATATGTTAGTAGGACTAGTAACTCGTTCTGATTTAATTAATAATCCTGATGAAGAACAAATTGCCATGTTAATGAGCAGAGATTTAATCACCGTCAATCCAGGTGATGATGTAATTGATGCTGCTCGTGTAATGATGGAAAATAATGTTAGAAGAGTTCCTGTTGTAAACGAAGACGGTGAACTGGTGGGAATAATAACCTCTTTTGATTTGGTGTCAAAGGCATTAACCAAAATTGAAATTAATGATGCTGTTGAAAATTATATGATTACTACAGTCCCGACAACATGGGAAAAAGCTCCTTTAAATGTTGCTTTTGAAACCATGAATCAATTTGGATTAAAGTCCGTTCTTGCTTTGGATGATGATGCAAAATTGTCAGGTATCTTAACAGAAACAGATTTTATTTCAGAAATTGAAATTATCTCCGAGAGAAGTGAACACAGTTCCACTGTCGGAACCGAAGGGGATAAATGGTCATGGGACAGCACTTCAGTATTATATATTGAGAAAAACAGTTTAAAATTCACTGACAAGGTTGTTGCTGATGTTGCTGTTGGCAATGTTGAAGTTGCTAATTCCAAAACTAAAGTTTCAGACTGCGCTAAAAAAATGAAAGCTTTAAACATCGAACAGATTCCTGTCATTGGTGTTGAAGGCGATTTAGTTGGTCTTGTTAGAGCAAGTGATTTAATTAAAGCATTAGTTGATTAATTGGGATAAGATGGCTGTTAGTCCGGTATTGGTAGTTAAGGTAGAGGAAAGTGTAATCAGTGTTCGTGCAAGATTGTATGATGATTTTTCCGAGCATGAGATTGTCTTGAATTCCGTTCTTGCTTACTGGTGGGCTAATAATATGCCTCCCGCTTTGAAATTCCTGGAACTCATGGACTCAGTTATTAAAAGAACAGTCAATGAAATCATGCCTCACAGAGTCCTTCATCTTAAATATGGCGTTAAGGCCAATGAGGTTCTTGAGAAGGCTTCAGAAATCGAAATCGATTTGAAATGCGTTGCTGCAGATGAAGTTGGATTTAAAATTGAAGGGAGTTTAATTTCTCTTAAAGGAATTAGAAAAGTGGAAAGTCATTTTGAGCCCAAGGAATTTTCAGCCAGTTTTGATCAAAGCATACAGACTCCAGACATTGTTTTTGAAAAGTATATGGAAATGAAGGAAAAATAACTTTCATTTTTTTATTCCATTATATTTCATTTCCAGGTTAATTTAAGGCATTGTTTGGGGGTGTTGCTATTATTTTTATTTATGTGTTCTTTAATTTTTTTTTTCAATTCGAAATATGATTTTTAATCAAAGTCAATAATTCCTTTGCATCTTCTTTTTTGATATCCGTGGATGTGCGGATAAAATCAATCAGTTCTGTTTTTTTATCATCATCCAGAGTGGATTCGTTTAATGTTTTGGCATAGCTTCTTTGAGGATAGTATGTCCTTTTGGCAATTGAAAGTAGCTCACGGCTTTCGCATTCGGTAATTATATTTTCATCCACTGCATTGGAAAAAACATATTTCATGTTAATCAGTGGTTCCGACAATGGCTTGAGACTTTCACTGTCAAGCATTACCGCAACATAATCGTCACCATCAACTTCACCTGTTGCATATTGGGTGTAAACATAACCTACACCCATCATTCCAAGACTATCAAGTTCAGATGCCCTTAAAGCACCCATACTTGAAGCTCCGCAAACTTTGATGTCCTGTCTGATTGCATTAAGGATTTCCTTATGTCCCACTGCGGAATTTTGATGAAACACTCCGTCAATGATTGCAATAATGTCGGGATGTTGTTTAACCGCTGAGCCCAAATCTCCTCTCTGAATAGGTCTTTTATAAATTACTTCAATGTTTTCATCTGAATCAAGAATACTTTTTGCTTCGTCAAATGAAAGTGACAGTCCGGCATATATAATAATTTTAATCATATCAATCATATTTTTAAAAATCTGTAACCTGCTCTTGAAGGGTCAAGGGCATAAAGTTCCATTTTTGGTATAATAATGCGGACAACGTTAACGTCAAGCTCCGGACGGGTTAAATCATAGTATAAAATTTTATCAATGTCATTGGAGGTTAGTTCGTTCTTAACAATTTCTAAATCCCTTGCAATTGATGTTGTTGACTTATTTTCAATGTCTGAAATGTCTATTTTTTCTGCCTCATCTCTGAAGTAATATTTGTTGATTCTTTTCATCCGCTCATAACCTGCTTCACGGGCAAAATCCGCCCTGACGGTATCTTCACGGGCACCGTTGATTTGTGTCGCCCTGCTTTGAGCCACTTCAGTCAACGCTCTCAATATTGCAACTTTGGGGTCAAGATGTGTTCCCATACCCAATGTTAAAAGCCCGGCATCTTTTGTCACTGTATCATCGGCAGATGCAGCAATGGTTGGAACACTGATGTCTGCTGTTAAATCCATCAGTTTAATCATGATGCCTTTTGATTCAAACCTGTCAAGGGTATTGGTTATGGTACTGCTTTCGATACTATTGGAATCGATTTGACTATAGTTTTTATGTGTCAGCTCAAAGATGCTCCATGCGTCCCGCTCGATTACCTCAAATATTCCGTGCAGTATAGCTTCTTCAAGAATATTTCCTGAAGCAAGACCATTGGTATTGGATTTAAACAGGCTTTCACAATCGCCTCCATGAGTATAGGGATGATAAATCGCATTTGTGGGGATATAATAACTTTCACTGGAAACCAAATCTTTCACGGGACTCCATTCCAGTTTCATGGATTTGAGTTTTTCCTTTTTAAAGTCTTTGGGCAGGTTTAAGGATTCTGGATTAATGTAATTTCCAAAATCTCTGATTTCTCCCAAAGTGGCAATTATTGCTTCATCATCATCCTGTCTTTCAGCTGAATAACGCTCAAAACCTTCCATCATTGCAGAAGCTCTGGCATGGTCTTTTGTAATCCCTTTTCCACCATAAACACTGACTGCACCTTCCTCTGCTGTTGGACGAATGGCAGTGTAGATTGGAAGACCGATTCTGTCCAAATCGGTAATGTCTGCAATACGTGTGATTCCTGCTATTTTTAATTTGTCTTCGTTTATTTCAATGGTTTTTTGAGGGGCAATCACTCTGTGTGTTCCTTCAAAGTATGTTAATTCATCTGTCATGTTACATTCCTAAAAATAATCTGATAATACTTTCAATACCGACTGTCATATATGCTGCAGTTAATATTCCTGCTACTGCAATTGTAACAATCCATATTCCCAAATTCCAGTTCAGTACCTTGGCACCGTCAAGATTTCCAATCGGCAACAGGTTAAATAGAGCTAAAAAGCTATTGATTGAGTAACCAGCGGAACATATGATGAATATTGTAACATTGGTTTCTGAAGACAATGCGTATGGGTAAATTCCGGTTGCAACTGCTAAAAAGATTAATGCAAGAACAATATTAACAATTGGTCCGGCAACGGAGATTTTACCGTTGATTTCATCAGTAATATAGTTTGCATAGGTATAGACTGCACCGGGTGCTGCAAATACAAAACCGAAAAAGGATGTGATAAGTGCAAATATTAATCCTTGTGGCCATAATTTAAATTCTGCCCAGTAACCGTATTTCATTGACACGAATTTATGTCCAAGCTCGTGCAGGATAAAACCGGTTCCAACACCAACCATAATGAATGGAAGGAGGTTTAATATTGCATTGGGATCTCTTCCAACATTTGCAATTGCAAAACAGAGGGAAATAACGAAAAATGCAATTATCAAATCTCTTACTTCACTACTTGTAAACTTAATCATAATGTTAAAATATCTAATTTTATATATAAAAGTTTTTTCAAAATATTTATATATGAATGTACATGTCGACAATATTATAAGTGATTTAAAAAAAGATAACCTGGAGGCCTATCTTTTAACACAATTTACAAACATTGAATATCTTTCCGGTTACAAACCTACCAGCTTTGCCTTCTGCATAATAAAGGATGAACCGGTTATTTACGCTTCAGGAATGGATATGGAGCTGGCAAATAACGATTCATCTATTGAAATCAGGCAATATGAATCATTTGATGTCATGATTATGGAGATGAAAAAAGAGGGTATTAGAAATCTTGCAATCGAACCTGCACTGCCCTACAGTACATATGCCAAATTCAGGGACGATTTCAATATTAATTCAAAAACATATGTTGATAAACAGAGAATGATTAAAACCTCCAGTGAAATTAAAAAAATAACAAAGGCAACAGAAATTGCTCAAAAGTCTTTTCTTGATTTGGATATTACCAACAATATTTGTTCTGAAAAGAAAGTGGCATTTGAATTGCTTCGTTTGATGATAGAAAACGGAGCATCCGGCGAATCATTCGACACCATTGTTACCAGCGGTGCCACTTCAAGCCTTCCCCATGCTGTCCCTGAGGATAAAAAATTGTCACATCCTTTATTGATTGACTGGGGAGCAGTTTATAAGGGGTACTGTTCAGACAATACTCGTACGATGGTTTACACGGAACACCAGCATGAAATCCGTGACATCGTTGCTGAAGCACACGACAAGGCGATAAAGGCTATCAAACCTGGAATTAAATGCTGTGAAGTTGACATGGAGGCAAGGGATGTGATTTCAGATTATGGTTATGGAGACAAATTCATCCACTCAACCGGCCACAGCATTGGCCTTGACATTCATGAAACTCCTGGATTTTCCCAAAAGGATGAAACCGTCATTGAAAAGGGTATGGTTATAACTGTGGAACCGGGAATATATCTTGAAGGGGAATTTGGAGTTCGCCTGGAAGACACTGTTGAAATCACCTCAAAAGCAAATGTAATCGGTGATTTGCCTTTAAAAATATAATCTAGAATTACTGAAATAATCTAGTCTGTTGGTGTTATTTTAACTGATTATACTTTTAAAAAATGAAAAAAGAGTTTACTATGCTTAGGAGTATAATAAACCTACTGATCTATACAGATTTCAATGATGCCTAGCAGGGTTTCTTAAATATTCATTCTTTTTTATTGTTGTTTTTAATCAGCTCTTCCAGTGCGTCGAATTTTCTGTTGAAATGTTTTGTAAGGATTGCTGCCGTCAGTGTTGCAGTACCTACTCCCGAAAGTATGTATCCTCCCCAAACTAAAAGAATACTGTTTATTTTTCCCAGACTTGATTTACCAAGGACTGCATATCCGTTACTTGTAAATGCATTTGAAACCATGACAAGTGCGTTCAGTGGTCCGGTGTCTTCCACTATACTTGTGTTGAGAAAACTGATAAATACAATTGAGAACAATAGAATAATAGCTATTCCCAAACCGTTTGTTTCAGTATAGTTTTTGAATTTGTCGTAATAAATCTTCATTAAATAGACATATGCTATAAGATTAAGGATATCCAGAATGCTGATGATGCTATTTTCGCCTAACAGAAGATATGCAATAGATCCGTATGGAATCATTAGGAAAAACAACAGTTTGGTTTTCCATGAATCGTATTTCAGATTTGATGAAACATATATTATCACGATTATCTCCAATATGCAGACTCCTTTAATGTCTACTCCCTCAAGAACGAAATCATATAGAATAAATAAGAAGAACAAAACCATCATTATCAGGTAAAAAACCTGTTTTAATGTATGAAACTCTTCTTCGGGAATGTATTCGATTGGATTCAATAGTCGGTTGTTGTAATTTTTCACATGTTTGAAAATAAAGTTTACGATTCCGAATAGAATCAGATAGGCTAACAGTGATATTATAAATGCACAAATGAATATAATACTAGTTTTCATATCATTATATTAATTTTTCATTGCTTATAAAATAATCAATCAGTATGAATATATGTCTTTAACAGTATATTTTGAGCACACGGCCAGTTTGTAATTTTCAATATCAAATAGGCTAAATTTCAGATGGTTTTTATCATTTTTAAGTTTGATTTCATCGTTTATTATTATTTCAAAGCTGTTAAGGTTTAAGTTAAAGCCAAGTCCCGTGAATTTCATGTAACTTTCCTTTAAAACCCAGTAATTAAAAAATTCGTCTGAAGGACTTTTCGATTTTATAATATTTTCATATTCACTGTTGAAGAAGTAGTATCTGGCTATGTTTAAATCAATTGTAGGGTCAATTAATTCAACATCTATTCCAACTTCCCTATCGGATATTGCGCATGCAACTATTTTACCTGAATGACTTAAATTGAAATGAATGTTTTTGTAGTTTGAGATGTATGCCTTGCCGTATTTGTGTGTTTTGAATGAGGGTTCGGTGATGTTTTCCTCTTCAAGCATTTTATCTAAAAGAAGATAAGCTCCGGCACTTAATTTTTTGTCCTTGTCAAATCTGAAATTGTCAACCTTGCATTTCCTGCTTTCAGGAAGCAGTTCATAGGATTTGGACAAATCTAAATTGCTAACGTCCATATATGCTACTTTAATCATGTTTTATCTTTGAGATATAATAGGGTCATGTCATCAAACTGCTCTGCGCCCCGTGTGAATGTATTTATATCATTCAATAAAGGTTCAATAGGGTTTGTGTTTTTTTGGAACTATTGAAAAAGTCTAAGAGTCTTTTTGCACCGTACATTTCTTCATCAGTATCGTTTGCATCGGTAATTCCATCAGTATATAATATTATTTCTTGTGAAAGCGTCATCTCTTCGTTTATATAATCAAAATCCTCCATAACTCCCAAAACAAATCCAGTATTGATTTTCAAATATTCGAATTCTCCATTTTCATTTACTATTGGAGGATTGTGTCCAGCATTGGAAAATACAATCTTTTTGGTATTCTTGTTATAGATTCCAAGCCACAATGTAATAAACATGGTTTCGGAATTATTCTCGCACAGCTGATTGTTCAGCTGATGAAGTACTTTCGAAGGATTTTTTGCATGCTTTAAAATCTGCTTTATCATGACTTGGGTAATCGTTGCAAGCAACGCTGCAGGAATACCTTTTCCTGAAGCATCTCCAATAATAATAGCAAGGGTGTCGTCATCCAGTTGATAGTAATCAAAGAAATCTCCTCCAACCTCCTTTGCAGGATTTGAATATCCGTCCACAATATACTCTCTGGTTTCAATTGCATGTTTAGGCAGGTTTGACGCCTGAATTCTGGTTGCAATATTCAGTTCAGCTTCAATTCGTTCTTTTTCACCTTCAATTTTACGGATATTTTCAATATAGTTGTTGTTGTGTCTGATTAAATCGGTATAACTTCTTGCAAGTTTTCCGATTTCATCCTGGTTGTTTATGTATTCCGAATAGACATCAACAAGTCCTTCGGCCTCAATCTTTTCATTTTCCTGTATGAATTTTTCAATTTCGGAAAATGATGCAAGAGGTTTCATCACCTTTCTTTCAACATATCTCAAAACGCTGAATCCTGGAATGAAAAACAGAATGATTATTATATCGCTTAATATGAGAAGGGGCATGACCGGCAGGTATGCTTCAAGATTTTTAATATTTATAAATGCGTTGGTGTATCCTAAAAATGACAGTGTTATTCCGCAAACGGCAATAATGAGTGTCGTTATGAGAAATATTGTTGTAATTCTTTCAAGTGTTGACGGGGTGTTGTTTTCAACAACTTCCCTTTCAATTGGCTTTGTCAGATAGGCATATAAAAAAATTATAAGCAACAGGAATTCTGCGGTCAGTAAGTATATGTTCAAATCCAGTTCAAGAGATATGACGGTTAAAACTCCGGTTAAAATTAAACCTACAATCATCAGTTTATACAATTTTTTATTTACTCTTCTTTTGGAAATTTTGGGAGTTTTAATGAAATTGGATTTTTTGAAAATCCAGATGTTTATTATTCCAAAGATGAATGCCACATTTATGAAATTCAGGAAATATTCAACTGCAAGTCTTTTACCCACATCTATAGGAATATTTCAAATATAAGTCCGTGTGATGCTGAAAATATGAATCCGCATACGAAAATGCTTGCAAGGAATAACTGAAGATGATAAATATTGTCAAGTTTGGGTTTTGTAAGTTCATAACCGTCAACGGGGAAGTACCATATTTTATATGCAATGCATGAAACTCCAAAACACACTACTGCCGAAGGCAATATCTCCAATGGGCTAAAACCCGAATAGAGATTAACTAGTATGTTTGCCAGTGTCGCTCCGAAAGCACCATATGGTCCAAAAAGAAGTCCTGCAACATAAAGAATTCCTATTTGGGGAGCAAATACTCCAAAATCCCAGAGAACTCCCAAATAGGAATTGGCAATATTGAACAGTATTGTTAGAAAAAACGGGATTAGGATTTGTTTTAATTCTGTTTTCATCGCTCACACTTTTTTAATAATTTTTAAATGATTCTCACCATTCATATAATAGTAATCCAGTTCGTCAGCTATTCTCTTTGTTAAATAGATTCCCAGACCTCCAATTTCCGCATCTTCAATTGTGTCAGGTAAATCTAAATCTTTTCTAAGCAGGGGATTAAATTCAATTCCATTGTCGATAAATTCAATTGTCAGTATGGAATCACTGTAGTCTCCTTGGACTTTAATGTAGTCTGTTTTTGAATAGTTCACGATATTCACGAAAATCTCTTCAGTGATTAATCTCACGTTCATGTCTTCTTTTTGAATTAACCGGATGATGAACTGATTTAATTTATATATTTCCCGAATATCCACATTTAACTGTATCGTATTCATATTATATCAAGTAATTTGTCAAATCCTGACATTTTAAATATTTCATTAACTGTCTCGTTAATGTTTTTAATGACAAATGTGATTTCCTCTTTTTTCAATTTTTTCTTGGTTGAAATTAATACTCGAAGTCCTGCACTTGAAATGTATTCGACACCTGAAAAATCCATAATTAATGAGTTGAATTTGCCGATTTCTGAGTTAATTTCATCGGTTAAGATTTCAGAGGTGTTTGTGTCAATATTTCCTTCAACTATTAAGGTCAGTTCTTTTCCATCATAATTTTTTTTGATATTCATAATTATCCCTTGATGAATAATTTATTATTTTAATTTTAAATAATTTATTGTATAAAAATATTTAATGGAGGGATTAAAACTGAAAAACTGTCAGAATAAGGATTATAATTTTTGTCATTATTGAAGATGAAGTGGAATGATAATATAAAATTTAGTAATAATAGGAGTAAATAGCAATGTCTGATAAAATATCTATTATGGCAAAGATTGAAGAGGCAATCTTAAGATTCACCAAACCTGATTACATGGATTCAAAAGAAAAAATCGATGATTTTTTGGCAAATAAACCACTGCAAAAACCTGTCGGGGGTATTTTTAAAAGCAGGGATTTTGATGGAATGCAGGTTTTCACCTTTGGTGATGAAACCGCAGATAACACAATTCTTTTCATTCACGGAGGAACATATGTTAATGAAATCAACTATCAGCATCTTTTATACTGCCGTTTAATGTCACGTAAGCTCAACGCCAATGTGCTTGCACCGGTCTATCCTCTCGCACCTCATCACAGCGCAATTGAGACATTTGATATGGTGACAGGTTTATATGAAAAATTAACGGTGAGAAATAATTTGATACTTATGGGAGATTCTGCGGGAGGAGGCTTTGTCCACGCTTTCTGCCAGTATCTGAAGACTACTGATATCCGCCAACCCGATTTGACAGTAACATTTTCCCCGTGGGTTGACATTTCAATGAGTGGGAATTATAACAGTGAAAACGATCCGATTTTAGGTGAAATCGGTTTGAAAGAAATTGGAAAATCTTGGGCAGGTAAATGGGGCACTGATGACTATAGGGTAAGTCCTCTTTTCGGGGACAACACAGGTCTTTCAAAGTCGGTTATTTTTGCCGGAACCAATGAAATATTTTATTCTGACATTGAAAAATACGTTGACAATCTCATAAATGACGGTGTTGATGTGAGATTCATTAAAGGCAAAGGATTGTTTCATATTTATCCGCTTTTTCCAATGCCTGAGGCAAGAAAAGCTTTTAAAGAAATAAAAAAAGAGATAATTAATTGAATTATCTCATGTACAGTATGTATTTTCCGAATCTCGGGATTCTATAAATAATCACTGCCGTAAGGTAGCTGAATATTATAAGTAAAATCCAAAGGGTTATAGCTTTTACAGGTTCTGAAACTGGAAGCTGAACGACAACTGGAAGCAGAGGTATTCTAAACAGGTTGTGTATTAAAAACACTGCAAATGAATATTTTGACAGGAATGTTACAAGCGGGAAAGCCCGGACATGTTCAACCCTGGAACATAATTCAAATAATGCAATTGATCCAAGCAGGATGAATGGGAACTCATACCATAAAAAGAAGTCATATCCCATGATATATGCATAGTACTGGAACAGAACACATATTGCGAAAGATATCAGGGTTAATACTCCCAGAATGTATGATGAATACTTCTTGAACAGGTTTTTTTTAACAAGATATCCAAGAATTATGTAGATTCCATAAACTCCGCCACTGAATCCGAGACTGTACTGGATTGTTACATTTTTAATACCGTTCATGTCACATAATAATGTTATAAAAGGCAATGCGAAAGCCAGAAGTGAAAACACGATTGTGGCATTCCGGATAGTTTTTGGATCATAAGGTTTAAGTGCACTTGCTACAAACGGCATTGAAAGATACATTCCAATAATCATCGGCATATACCACATGTGGCTGAAAAACAGGTTTCCAGCTTCAGTGAAGTTAACCTGGCCGCTGTTGAGTGTAACAAACTGCAGACTGACTGCATAGATTACTGTCCATATTATCGTAACAATAACAAGTCCTTTACAATTCTTTGTCCAGAATTTACGAACCCGTCCATCGTCATAAACTCTATCCAATAAGAGATAACCTGTAATCATTAAAAAAAATGGAACACCGATACGCCCAATAAATAATGATGCAAAATTAAATATCCTTGAATATAATGTATAGTTCAGTATCGCATCCGAAGAGATGATATAAATCCCGTCGGTTGCATGAATATATAAAACAGTCAATATTGCAATTGCACGCACAAGGTCTATCCATTCGACTCTAGTTTTGGCCATTTAATTTTATCTCCAAAAAATATTTTACATATAAACTATTGTTTTTATGAATTAAATACTTTTTTCATGATTTCACAAAATATTTTAATAGTATTAGTATAATAAATTAAATATAACTCAACATTAGAGTTTTTTTCTAAAAAACAGATTAGGTGAATGAAAAAATGGATTTAAGTGAAATATTGGGTGAATCTTTAATGTATCCCTTTAAAAACATTAGGGCATTATTGGTATATGTCGTTTTAGGTATTATATTGGGAATTGCTGCAGCAGGTACTTTGGCAGCAATTGCAGCCGGAGCGGCAGCCAATAATCTTTTTGCAATAATCGGATCAGGAATAATAGGATTTATTGTTTCAATTTTTCTTGTATTTCTGATTGCTGGTTATGAACTGGACATTATTCAATATGGTATTGAAAGAAGAGATGCTGCACCGGATTTGGATTTTATAAGACAATTCATTAACGGTGTGAAATTTTTAGTAGTTAACGTTGTTTATTTAATTATTCCAATTATCATTGGGGCAATTTTGGCGATAATCTTCCAGCACTGGCTTGTTATAGTGATTATGGCAATTGTTTCAATAGTATTTGCTCTGGCATTAATGATGGCTGAATGCAGACTGGCAAAAACCGAAGATTTATTTTATGCTTTGGCAATCAACGAAGCGATAGCTGATATTAAAAGGATAGGTATTTTCAAAGTCATTGTATTTGTCATTCTCGTTACTTTATTTAGTCTCGTATTGTCATTGGTCGGAGGTTTAATTGCAGAATGGAACACTATTGTCGGTGGAGTCATAACCGGAGTGATTGGAATTTACTTTGCGTTCTTTGTAAGCAGGGCTACAGGTTTATTATATTCTGATGTATAAATCGGATAAAAAGTTGATAATTTATGTATAAGAAGATATTTGTAGTAATGATTCTTGCATTATTTTTAATTGTTTCTATTGCAGCTATTTCAGCACAAGATTCAATTCCTGTTAAAGCTGTCTGGGAGGGGGATGTCGGTGATATCATAACTGTGAATCTCCTAAGGGATGGTAATGTTGTGGATACAGTTAATTTAACTAGTGCAAATTCATGGAAAACTGCTTTTGATGTAGATGGCGATGATGGAAGTTATAATGTTTCAGTTGTCGAGTCCAAGGATATTTCATCCTCTGTCAACGGGACTGCTGATACAGGTTTTGTAGTTTCCTGCAGTTTAACTAGAGATGTTTTAAAAGCAAGTGATGAATATTCCTCTGTTGAAGGCGCTTCACAGGATGACAACTCGTCTGAAGATGCCAATGAGATTTTGGGTGCAACTGATGCAGTCAATGGAACTGCAAACAATAATACAAACTCAAACACAACAAGCACATCAAACACTACCACTGAAGACAGCAATACTGCTGGTAGTGATAAAACTAATGATGAAAAAGATGACTCCACTTCCAAACAAAAAACTATTACTACAACCAAAACTACAAAAACAACTAAAATAGTTTCTAAAGAGGCCAAAAAAGATAAAAAACCTGACAATAAAACTAAAACCAAAATGGACAATACAGGTTTTCCAATAATTGTATTGGTTATTGCAGTATTTGTAGCGATATTAGTTCCGCTTTCACGTAAAAAATAGAATAAAATTTAAGGGAAATTTTTTATTATTTCCCTATACTGTTTTTTTTTTGATTTTCAAATTATTTATCAGCTTTAAACAGTTCTGCAATTCCAGAAACAGATCCTAAAACACCACTTGACTCTAAAGGAAGGAATACTTTAGTGGCTTTGCCGTCAGCAATCTTTTCAAGGGATTCAAGATATTTAACTGCAATAAGTCCATCATCAGGGTTTCCTTCATGAATTGAAGTATAAACTTTTTCAATTGCAGCTGCTTCACCTTCGGCTCTTAAAATTGCTGCCTGTTTGTCTGCTTCAGCCATTTTCATAATAGACTGTGCTTTACCTTCAGCTTCAAGGATAGTGGCCTGCTTATCTCCTTCTGATTTTTTAATTTGGGATTGCTTATATCCTTCTGCCTCAAGAATTGATGCTCTTTTCATCCTTTCAGCTTTCATTTGCTTGCTCATTGCCTCAACAATGTCATGTGGGGGTTCAATTTTTTGTATTTCAACACGTACGACTTTACTTCCCCACTTGTCTGTGGCAACATCCAGCACTTCCCTTAACTCCGCATTAATCATTTCACGTGAGGTTAGGGTTTCATCAAGTTCCAAATCACCGATTATATTTCTCAGATTTGTCTGTGCCAGTTTTGTAATTGCCTGATAGAAATTAACCACATTGTATGTGGCATTAAATGCATCAACAACTTCGTAAAAGATTACACAGTCAACAACCACCACTGTATTGTCTTTAGTGATAACTTCCTGTGGAGGAACGTCAACAACCTGCTCTCTCAAATCAACTTTCACCATTTTTTCAATAAATGGAATCAGAATCACCACGCCACTTTCGGCGGTTCTACTATATTTTCCTAGTCTCTCAATTACTCCTTTCTCATATGGTCTTAAAATTTTAACTGACTTCAGCCCTATTATAATCAAAACAACAATTGCTAAAATAAATATTTCAAACAACATTTTCAATCTCCTATTAGATTCTTTCAATTATCAGTATTATACTATTGATTCCAACTACTTTTACACTGTCACCTATAGCAACCGAATCATTAGTGTGCGCCGACCACTCTTCGCCCCCAGCACTAACTACGAATGTGTTTTCATCGATTTGTCTTAACACTTTTGCTTTTTGACCGATAAGTCTTTCTGCTGTGGTTTTTTTACTGTTTTCGGGTGTAATACGGTTTGCAAATTTCCTTGTTGAAAGGATTAAAGCAGCCGATACAACCACAAACACGATAAACTGTATATAGATGTCAAATCCCAGATGGTTTAAAACAGCTGCAATGACCGCACCGATTCCAAACCAAAGCAGAACAAATGTATTGGTCGTCAATTCCAATATTATAAATATTATTGCAATCAATATCCATATCAAAATATCCATTTCAATCACCATTGAATTAATAAATATAACTTATTTCTTTTACTATATAAAGGCTTTGAATTGATTTTTTTTTAAAACTGTTAATAAATAGTCATTGTCTCAATCGTTCACATTGCCGATGAAAAGCATAACAGTTAAATGTATGTGCAATATAATTAATTATATTTATTTCTAGAACCGTAACGGTAGGTGATTAATCATGAATGATGGTGTTTTATTTCACAATAATAATAATATATTGTTGAATGATGTTTTGGATGGTGATTATCCCGACATTTCAAAAGCAATAAAAGCAGAAGGATATAATCTTGATTTTCTCAATTTCGATGTTTTTCAGGAAATCATGTTTGAAAATCGGGCCGTGGGATTTATGGCATTCAGGAGATGCCCTCGCACAGACAATATCTATTCCATTACAGAAGCCTATATCATCCCAGAATTCCGCGGAAACAACCTGCTTTTTGAAAATCTGATGGATCTGTTGACTTTTGACAATTTAGTTTTCTATCCACGAAAACCGACAAGGGCATTCATTGGGATGCTTCTTAAAAACGGATTTGCAATGGAACTGGATTCCGGTTTTGTTATGAGCTATTTTAAATTCATGGTGGATGCCAATCATGAAATCTATAAAAATCCTAAAATCAAACGTTTCTACAAAAACTCAAAAGGGTCAATTCCATATAAGGCCAATCTTTTCGACATGAATCTTTGCAGCGTGATGTTTAGAGACCCCATATTGGAAGTCGTCAAATTCACAGATTTTTTTGCTTTAACAGAACCCCGCAAATATGATTTGAAGAAATACAAATGCCGTAAAAAACTCAAACGTGTCAGTGAAAAATACATTGATGATAAATTCGAAATATGGCAGGATAACGCTGAAGAAATAGAAGATTTCACTCAAAAAAAGAATGAAGAGATTGCCGAGAGAGGTCTTGTTAAAAATAGGATTGGAAGCGAAGACAAGTTGAACGATGATTTCATGGGGGCTCTGGAGGAATTTAATCTGGGCACTGCCGATGGGCTTAAGATAAGAAGCCATATCGTTGACAAATTAAACTCCGGTGAACTCAACGAAAAATCCTATTATCAAAGGGCATTATATCTGATGAGTCACTTTGAAGTCATTGACAAGCAAATTGGTGAGTATGATGAATCAGTTGAAGTGTGTCCGTATTGCGGAGCAGACATTCCGGATTTTGCAAGGTCATGTCTTAAATGTGGTCTGCACATCAGGGAAATTGATTTTGAAAAACATATTGAAGATAAATTAAAGGAATCTATGGGAGAAATGATAAATGATTTTGCAGATTTCATGAAGTCCAAATACTTTGATGATAATGTATCAATTGAAGAGGAAGATGATGGCGAATTAAAAGAGTTAAAAATCTTTTTCAATAATAATCTGGTGGATTTTGACTTTGATGAGTTTTTAACTTTTTATAAGACATGCGATAAAAATCTCGCCATTGAAGAAATCAAGGACATGTTCCTTGACGATAAGCTGAACAGGGCAATAGGCAGTGAAGATGAATTTGACACCTATTTCCTTTATCTTATTCATTATTTCTATCGCTATCGAGACGACGATAGATATGACGATGCATTCATTAAACTGGTGCAGATGGCAATACTGGTTTCAAACAAATCCACAGATGAAAATAGCCTGCTATACTCAAATCCACGTTCACTTGACATTTACACAGCAATTGAAGAAATGGATAGACTTGATTATTCATTTGATGTTTTCAAATTGTTTGATGATGCGGTAGCTACCTTTAAAATCAGCAAATACAATAAAAATCATATCCGGGTCTTAAAGGAGCTAAAGATTATTTTCAATTAAAAAGTACTTGTCGGTCTGTTGTTTGATTGGGGAGTTTGAAAACTGATTAGGTCTTCACATCTCTTAAGCCAATTTAATATCATATTGGCTTATTTTTTTCTATTTTTAATAAACTCTAAAAATCATTTTTAAATCCTTGTTTGCTTTTGGGTTTAAAAAACTCACGGTTTTTAAATCAGTTTCGCTATTTTTCGCTTTAAATTTAAGTTAACCTCTTTTCAGGCAATATAAATTTTTCTGTTAAAAAGTTATGCGGTATTATAAATATTGATTTAAACTTGTAATATTTACTTTAACTTGTTAAATTGACTTTAAATTGTAATTAATCTATAATGAAAAGTTTATATATGATTTTAACCAATATTGACATGTAATATAAAATTCAATGAGGTGAAAATTTATGTCTGAACTTTTTGTAGACGGTACAATTCCAAGAAAACATGATGCTGAAGACAAGATATTCAATCTGTGCTGTGTGGAAATTAAAGAATTCCCAGAATTTGTAACGAATTTCACTGATATCGTGGGACCGTTTCACAGGAGACTCCTCTCACCGGGTTATAAGGATTTGAATCTTGATCATGTCAGCATAAGAGAAAACGGCGAACTGGTTCACATAGAACATCACTCCATTCTGGCCACGCCATATATGGACAGAGATTTCGAATACTTAATTAGCCTTCACAGGGCAAGTGGACTATTCATTCACCCATTCCTCTTCAACACTGGTGAAATACCAAAAACAACGATAGAATTCGCAAGCCCTACCTCTTTTTACAATCCAGTATTTGTAAATACAAAAGAAATCGAAGGTACAGTAAGATTAAATAATATAAACTACAAACTTAATAACAATCAG
>CACYBU010000084.1 GCA_902772665.1 uncultured Methanobrevibacter sp.
AAATACTATATTTTAGTATAATCATATTTTACTATAAAATTTTCGTAATGAGAACCAAGAGGTGGAAAAATTTCGATAAAAAATGGAACATTTATAGTATCAATTGTTGCAATGTTGTTTCTGGTATTGGGAGCCGTCAGTGCAACTGATTCATTAAATGTTCAAAATACAGAAGATTCAAATTTAGTAGATGATGGTGAAGAATTATTGTCTACAAATAATAAATTAGAAATTTCTAGCGAGGATTCTATCTCACAAACTAATATAGTTAATTCTCATGATGATAAATTGGTGGATTGTCCGGATGATGAGGTTCTAAATCGCAGTTCCGATTCATGTTATGCGGATGATTGCCAAAAATTGGCTTCCGGTAATGTTGAAGCAGTTGGGGAAAATACTTTAAGTTCATCTAATTCAAGCAGTAATGGAGTTATTTCTGATTTTTCAAGTAATGATGGAGTTATTGCTATTAGTTCAACTGGATTAAGTATTAAAGCTGCTACTCCACTGTCTGTAAAGTTAACTGTAGATGATACTCATTATGCTAAATCAGCTACATATTTTGATGTAACTTTAAAGGCCAGTAACGGCAATCCTTTAGTCAATCAGTTAGTTTCTTTAAAAGTGAAGGGTAAAACTTATTCCGCATATACCAATCAGAAGGGTGTTGCTTCAGTTAAAACTACTGCTTTGGCCGTAGGAACATATTCAGTTTCACTGAGTTATAAAGGAAATTCGAATTATTCGGCATCTTCACTTTCCAAGAAAGTTAAAGTATTGTCATCTGTTAGCGGAAGTGACTTAATTAAATACTATAGAGATACATCTAAGTATACTGTAAAATTTTGGAAGAATAACTCTCCTTTAGCAAATAAAAAGGTCATATTCAAAATTAACGGTAAATCTTACACTGAAACAACTAATAAAAATGGTGTTGTCAGTCTTAAAATTAAATTGGAAGTGGGTAAATACACAGCAAGCGTTACCAATCCATATTCCAAACAGAAACTCTCACATACTATTGTAGTTAAAAAGGAAAAAACCACTATTGATGCAAAAAGTAAAATCTACATTCATCCTACCGGAGGCTCTTTCAGCATAGTTCTAAAAGCTGAACATGGAGAGTCTCTTAATGGTAAAAGGATTACTTTTACTTATAACTCTAAAACCGTAACCTCAAAGACTAATGCGAACGGGAAAGCCAAGATGTCTATTCCTGCTCTTGCTAAAGGTACTTATAAGATAAGTTATAAGTATGAAGGCAGTAAAAATTACTATGGTCAGTCAGGCAGTTGTCAGATGACTGTTGCAAATCCGACTACAAAAGTGTCATCTTCAGATATAAGAATGACTTATGGTGTGGCAAAAAATTTCAGAGTTAAATTAACAGATGTTCATAATAATGCTTTGGCAAACAAAGAGGTTAAAATTAAAATTAAGGGAAAAACAACAATCTGTAAAACCGACAGCAAAGGTATTGCAAAACTTTCTTTAAAGAAAATAACCGCTGGAACCTATACGGTTAAATATCATTATTCTGATGTAGGTTCTAAGGATTATAGTCATGGTTCAAATAAGGTTATAATTTATAAGCAGGCCGCAAAGATAAGTGCTAAGGATTTAACAATGAAATCCGGTAGTTCTTCTGTTTATAAATTGACAGTTAAAGATAAACATGGTAATGTTCTTAAAGGAATATTTGTCAAAACCACTATTAATGGCAGATCATTTTTCTATCAAACAGATTCTGAGGGAGTTGCCAAATTAAAATTGACTCTTGGAGCAGGTTACTATCCGATTAAAAGTACTGTTGTTGATTCGTCATATACTTCCTACACCGTGACAAAGCATGTTTTGGTTAAAGGATATAAGTTCATTGCTGAAAATGTTTATGTCCCCGTTGGAGGAAGTGCCAAATTTTCAGTTAAGGTAGTTGACGCAAAGAAAAATCCTGTTAAAAATGTTAAAGTTCAGTTCAAATTTAAAGGTAAAAATTTAACTTCAAAAACCAATTCTAAAGGTGTTGCTAAGGTTAGTTTAGGTGTATTGTCTAAAGGAACACATAAGATTAAATTTACTTATGAATCAACTTCTGGTTCATCAAAAATATTTGTTGTAAATAAGGTGTCTTTGAATAATGTTTTAAAAGCATCAAAGTCTGTTAAAAATTATATAGCTAAATATTCAAAGTTACCTTCGTCAGTTAAAGTTGGAGATGTTTCATTTAGTACTGCGGATTATTTATATTTGGCTTCTAAAGCTATTATAAATTTAAAATCCAGTAATAAAAAAGACATTTCTATTAAAAATGTGAAAAATCCATCTAAACCTATGGCTGCAGCTAATCTGGGATACTTAAAAGGCTATCTCAGTGTGGCTAAAAAAGTTGTGAAATATGCAGATTCAAAAGGTAAAATGCCTAATTCTGTATCTTCTAAAGTTGGAAAAATAGGCTATAAAGGTATTATCAGTGCATTTTCAAAAGTACTTTCATATTACAGTAATCACAAGAAAATGCCATCTTACATTGTTTTAAAATCCTTTTCAGGAGGATCATCTTCCTTTACTGGAGTTTTAAATACAAAAAATACTATTAAAAGTTTGTCTGAATACTTGGTTGCTTCTAAAAACTGTGAAGTGAACAATAATCAGATTAAAAAGATTGTTGCCAAGTTGACAAAAAATTGTAAGAGTGATAAGGAAAAAGCAGATAAGATTTTCAGATATGTAAGAGACACAATATCTTATAGTTTCTATTACAATACTAAATATGGTGCTTACGGCACTCTTAAAGCCAAATCAGGTAATTGTGTGGATCATGCGCATATACTTGTAGCGATGTATAGATGTGCAGGTTTGCCGGCTAGGTACGTGCATGGTACATGTACTTTTAGCAGCGGCAATACTTATGGACATGTATGGGCTCAGGTATTAATTGGAAACACTTGGACCGTTGCTGACGGTACAAGTTCTAGGAACTCGTTAGGTGTAGTAGCTAATTGGAATACACATTCATATAAACTTCAGGCTTATTACCAAAGCCTTCCATTCTAATTAACTACTTTTTATTTTTTTTTTAAAATTTTCTAATTTTTAAAATATTATTTTTTCATGGATAAAAATTCATAACAGTTTTTTTAAACTTTTTATTTTCAATAATGGATAAATATCGTTGTTTATTCATGTTATAGCTAAATTTTGAAAAAGAAATATTGTCACTTGCTTTTCAAATGTTTCATGATGTAATTTAAATAATATAAATGCCTAAAATAATATTTGACAAGGGCAAGTTTAATAATTTTTTTCAGCGATAACCAAACTAAAAAAAATCAAATATTGTTCATTGTCAAAACCTTCCTGATTGAAATGATGTCTGGAAGGGCATATAAGAGAGCATGACTCATAATAAAAATCGTAGGAACTACGGTGCAGTAATTTCCTAAAAAACTTTTTTAGGTTTGCAAATCCCTTATAAGGGGGAAGTTCAAAGCAGACTAATTAAGGACAATATTATGAATTCTAAAAGATATAAAAAAGTGGCTGTTGGAGGAACTTTCGATAAGTTTCATGATGGACATAAAAAATTATTATCAACTGCTTTTGAAATAGGAGAGATTATTGAAATTGGAGTTACTTCTGATGCTTTTGGAGGATTAAAAGGGGATATTGATCCTTGTAAAATGAGAATGAGTAATCTTAAATCTTTCTTTTCAGATAAAACTAATTTTGTTGTTGTTCCATTGGATGACCCTTACGGCACCACTATTTATGATGGTGATTTTAACGCAATTGTTGTTAGTGAGGAGACTGAACCAACAGCAGTTAAAATTAATGAGATTAGAATTTCTAAAGGCATGAATCCTCTGGATATTGTTGTTGTTAGTTTTGTATTGGCTTATGATGGAAATCCCATATCTTCGACACGAATTAGGAGTGGAGAAATTAATCAGAATGGGAAATTCATCGAATTTTCAAAAAAATAATTGGAATGTTTAATAAAAATTATTTTTTTTAATCATATTTGAGGTGGTTATATGGCAGTAAAAATCGATTCTGATTTATGCGGACATATAGAAAATTGTCCTGTACAAGGTTTATGCATTAAACTCTGTGAACAGGGAGCAATCATTGAAGAAAATGGTGATGTTGCAATCGTTCCTGAAAACTGTGATGATTGTGATTTATGTATTCAAAATTGTCCGAATCAAGCTATTTCTAAAGCATGAGGGATAATATGTTTGATATTGAGAGGAGTGGTGAGGAACACCGTAATTTGACTTACAAAGATAAAAACTGTGTAGGTTGCGGGATATGTGTTGAAGTGTGCCCGACAGAATCCTTAGGATTGGGGCCACTGGTTCCAATAGCACGTGGTTTAATTGAAATGGATTTGGTTTCCATTAATGAAAATTCATGTGTATTTTGCGGATTATGTTCACTGGCTTGTCCATTTGATTCATTATCATTGACTGTTGATGGTGTTGATGTTAAAAATATTGATTCGTATCCGTTTTGGGATGTGGAATCTCGAATAGATGATGAAAATTGCATCTATTGTGGCAGATGTTATTCTATTTGTCCAAGGGATTCTATATTATTTGAAAGAAAACTCCCCAACCCTGCGGATCTGGTAAGAGGAGAAATTGACATTGATAATAATCAATGTATTTATTGTTCTTTTTGTGCAGAAATGTGTCCTGCAGGGGCTATCACAATTAAAAATATTCCTGCATCAAGTAATGACTTAGTTAATAATTCAATTGAAGTAGATGTTTCAAAGTGTGTGTTCTGTGGGATTTGTAAAAAAATCTGTCCTGAAAATGCAGTTAGAGAAATTTGTTCAACTTGTATGTTATGGGATGAAATCCAACCTCCTGTAATTAGGGGTGAAGCAATTATTTCTGAAGAATCATGCGTATACTGTTCATGGTGCTCTGACTTATGTCCAGTTGATGCAATCACGATTACTAAACCTTTTGATGGAAAACTGGAATTAATAGAGTCTGATGAAAAAATATGTAAAGGAGATTCCTGTCATGCATGTCAGGATGTATGTCCATGTAAGGCAGTTAAAATTGTTGATGGAAAATCCATTGTCAATCTGAATTTCTGCAACCTGTGCGGAGCCTGTGTAACTGCATGTCCACAGGATATTAGAATTTTATCAAGAACTGCTATGAAATTAAACAATATCAATTCTGAATCATGGAATGCAATATTGAATACATTAATTGGAAAATAGAGAGTTTGACTCTCCATTTTCAGATTTTATTTATTATGAAATCTCTTTCTTCTTTTAACAATCCTTTAAGATTGTTTTGTGTTTTACTGGTTATATTTGACATATAACTTCCAACAAGGAGCACGATAACTATTAATCCTCCGATTATCAGGATTAATTCAGCACTTCCCTGTCCTTTATTGTCGAGTTTTTTTCTATACATGGGTTCTGTTGTCAAGTATAGTATTCCTAACATCAATGATGTCGTCTTTTGCTTTTAAACTGACATCGCTTGTGTTCATGTATGATCTGTATATGGTTAATGCAAGTAATGCAATAACAATAACTCCTCCGAACAGAAGAATGTATTCTGCTGCACCTTGACCTGAATTTTCTTTGAAGAATTTTTTTATTTTTTTCATTTTTTTCACCAGTTTTATTTTGGATTTTTTACTATATTAATATTACTATTTTTCAAAAAAGTATTACTTAATTTCATTTTCCATGAATTTCTTTTCATATTTATTTTCCATTAACTTTATAAATAGTGTTAGCTATATTTAATTATAGTATAAATATGGGGTGATAATAATTGATAAGGGTGAAAACGTGGGAAATACGATGAAATTAGTTACAGGTTTTATTTTATTCGTAATTGGTGTTCTTATTGCATATGAAGCAAGTGTATATAACCTAATTGATATCCTTCTAATTGTTGGTTTCGTTATCTCAATTGTGGGTATTATTTTAATAATCAGTTATTTTGTTGATGCAAATGCTAACAGAACATCTAATATGATTAAAGACTTTTTAATATCTCATGAATTGGGTAATTCTCATTTCAGATTAAATAAAAAATCACCTGAAAAATCTTTAAAAGTTCGCAGAGATTATAATGATTATGAAGAAGCTGGTTATGATGATTATACCGCTTCTTATGACGATGAATATTATGATGATTCATATGATGAGTCTAAACATGTTTTAACTAGACCTTCAGAATCTGAATATGATGATAATTTTGATAGGCAACTTAATTTCACTCCTCATTACGGTAAGCCTATGAAAGTAACAAGGGCTCCTAGAAGACGTGATGATGGATATTATGCCGAAGAAATTCCTGAATTCATTGTTGAACCAAATAACAATTCCGGTGAAATTCAGGAGGCTTTAGCTCAGGAAGAACCTGTTGTTGAACAGGTAATTGACACTCAAAGAGAAGTTGAGCCGGAAGTTGCGGCAAGAGAAATAAAAATCGATGTTAATGATCCAGAAAGTTTGCCGATTCCAAAATCACTTAATAGCTATGTAATTGCTGATGGTGGTGTTTTAACATCTCAGGAAGCATTTGATAATTTGGCTGTTAATGTTACCAAGGAAATTATGCTTGAAATTCCGTCCTTAAATAATTTGTCCGACAGATTCCTCTCTCATGTACCGACAATTTATTCCAGAGTAATTATAAATGAGTTTGATGTATCAGACATGTCTTATATGTTTTTAATTTCTTCACTTTTAAAACAAGGAGTTCATATTAAGACAGTTCCTAAAGTTCATTCAATTAATCTGATTACTGATGATTCTCATGCTATGATTATTTCAGAAGGTAAAGGCAGTATGGAATATGGTGCAATTTACAATGATAGGAATTCCATTTCAAATATCAGGGCTGATTTTGAAAGGACTTGGAATATTGCTTCCAATTTGGATGAAAGTATTATAATGAACTATGCGACTGTAGGAGGGAAATAATGGAAATCAGATGGCTGGGGCATTCTGCCTTTGAAATAATTAGTGATGATAATGTTAAGATTTTAATTGACCCGTTTATCAGCAACAATCCTTCATGTGATGTTCCTGTTGAAGAATTAAATCCAGATATTATTTTACTTACTCATGGACATTCCGATCATTTCGGTGATGCTTTAGAAATTTCAAACAGTACTAATGCTCCTATAGCATGTATTCATGAAATATCACTCTTTTTAGCAAAACAGGGGATAAGAAACATTGGTGTTAATATAGGTGGTTCATTCATATTCAGAAACATTAAGTTTACAATGCTTGATGCTAAACACTCATCTGACATTGATGTCGTTGATGAAACCGTACCTGGAGGAGTTGCCGCAAGTTTTCTAATAACTTTTGAAGACGGAACTAAATTTTATCACTGTGGTGATACCGGTTTATTTGGGGATATGAAAAATGTAATTGGTGCAATATATAAACCTGATGTTGTAATGGTGCCGATTGGTGATAAGTTTACAATGGGTCCTTTTGAAGCGGCACTTGCTTCAATGTGGATGAATCCAAAGGTGGTTATTCCAATGCATTATAACACATTTCCACCTATTGAACAGGATCCTGCAATATTTGCCAATTTTGTAAGCCAGTTCAATCCGAATATTGACGTTGTGGTTATGAATCCTAATGAATATTTTGAATTTAATCCTGAAGATTATCAGGATTAATTTTTTTCATATTTTTTTCTCTGATGATACTCTTCATCAATGTCGCATTTGCCCGATGGTAAAACGCGTATAATGTCGTCAAGGGTTAGTAATTCATCTTCATTGATTCTGTTAATAATTTTCTTTGCTATTGCTTCTTTTTTTGTAAAGCCGGGTTTTATAACAACATAATTGTCACAATGTGTTTCCAGGGCTTCGATTGGACCTGCCATTATTCGCTTGCCTTCGTAGTCAACTATTCCAATAGCTAATTTTACTCTTGCACCCCGAATGAAATTTCTGTGGCCTCGAATGACAAATGATCCTTTTGGTAAAAATTCTCCTGATTCGGGTGTTTTTGTAACTTGGTCCGGATGCACCCAAAATACGTCCTGAGATGTGAAACCCATTGACCAAGCAGATGAAAATGATGCTGCAAACTCTCCGGATTCTTTAAGGATATTGTCATTTAATTTACTGCCATTTAATTTTATGGCAGTTGATGATGCGCCATGTATATCTGCATGTAAATAAATGTCATTTGGTTCCAAGTATTTTTTGACAACACTTTCATTACTGTTGGCATCCCTTCCTCCGATGACCAGAATCCCGTCGGAACTTACAAACCATCTCAATTTCTCAAACCACTTCAGATTTTTCTTGACTCTCTTTTTGGGAACTGAAATGTTCTCCATTGCGGTTTCTTTTTTGGATTTTATTTCTTCAAGCTGTTTTTTAGTATTTTCAATAGCTATTTGCGCTCCTTTCGTTTTCCGTTTAGCTTTTTTAGCTTTTTCATAATAGATTTCAGCATTTTCAGGTAGTGTTAATTTCGGATTAATTATAATTGTTGCATCCTCAATGTTTAATGTTAAAACACCCATTTTGTCAATTGATTCATAAATCTGAGCTTCAGGCATGCCGTCCTTTTTGGCTTTTTTCAATGTTTTTCCAATTTCTTTAAACGAGTAATCTTTACTCCTTGCCTGGTTAACGACATCAACAATATTTTGAATGGTATTATAATTAGAATAAATTACCTCTCCCTTATGCTGACTGTCTTCGATAGTTTTATAAAAATTATCAAGTGTTTCTTGCTGTAGACGTAACCGTTTTTCAAACTTGTTAACCTTCTTATTCCATGCTGTTTCCTTAACCTTTTTTATGTCAGTGTTGACTTTTCTAGAATAAAATTCATCACATGCCTCATTGAATGTTTCAAAATAGGTTTTTTCATAATCCTCATATTTAATCAGGTCAAGTGCAACAACATCCTCTCTTGATTCATTTTTAACGATTTGTGGCCTGATAGATTCCTCATTCAAACTGTCAAATAAATCCTTAAATCCTCTGTACAGTCCGGTTAACTGTTTTTCGGTCACATCACTGTTGCGTGTTTTTTTGTCAATTTCCACAAATTCGTTGGCCCTTTCAATTATCTCTTCAGCGTATAATCCTCCAAAACCGTTTATTGCAAGGGTTCGTACAATATCACTTTCATTATCCCTGAACAATGATTTGAATTCGTCTTCACTTGAGGTAATTGGATTGATTCCTCTCTCTTCTGGAAAAACGTACTTTCTTTTGGAACTTATGTCTCTTGTGCTCCAGTGTTTCCTTTTAAGGGGTAGTATTATATTGTTTTCATCATCCAAAAGAATTATGTTTCCTTTGTCGAATAATTCTACAATGATTGTATAATATTTATCCTTTTTAACTCTTATTTCAACTACTCTGTCGAAATTATGCTGTTTAACACTTTCAACATGTGCACCTTTGATTCTTTTTCTCAATAGCATAGGGAAGGTGGGTGGAGTAGTTGGGTTTTCAAGAGGATACTGGCTGGTATGTATTCTGGAACCGCACTGCATTACCAAATCGATTCTGCCGGTTCCGGGTACGTGAAACCTCATAACAACAATGTCTTTGGTAGGCTGAAAGGATTTATCTACTCTTGCACCCTTTAATAAATTATTCAATTCGTTACTTACTGTAAAAATGTCAACGTTAGACATGGACTTCATTTGAATTCACCACTTTTTTCATCAATACTTTAATATATTATAACTCACTAAAATTATATTAATATATTTAATTTAATGGAGGATATAAATTGGACGCTACTATTAAA
>CACYBU010000085.1 GCA_902772665.1 uncultured Methanobrevibacter sp.
AATGTACATATGAGAATCCATGCAGTGTCACCAGCACTAAACATATCCATATTATCTTAACTCTATTAATTTTTTAATCGGAAATATACTGTCGGAAGTATACTTCCGATTTAATAATTTATCCCTACTCCTATATAAACATTTTGCAAAAAATTACAAAAAAACATCAAAATCACCTAAAATCTTACAAAACAATTAAATAATATCTTTTAAAAAAAATAATAATATAAAAAAATAAAGTGTTATTATGAGAGGTTCACTAAAAGCAAAATTGATAGTATTTTTAATTATATCCGTTATGGCATTCTGTATCAGTTCAGCATTTGCAACACTGACAATACACGAAAATCATGACTCATATAAATTAAAATCAATAAAAAATGATAATTTTGAACCGTCAAAAATTGAATATGTACCTACATACATTCCGAAAAACGATACAAACACCACCAATGACACGGCAGAGACAAATACAACCGATTACATAAATAAAACAATAGAAAATTGGACTGGTAATTACATCGAATGGGAAAATGATAAAACCCAGGAGGACTGATAAAAATGAGTGAAAAAAAGAAATTTATCAGAGACAGCGTCTATGGAGATATAAGTCTAAACAGTTTTGAAGTTGAAATAATGGACATGCCTCAGTTTCAGCGTTTAAGACGGATAAAACAGCTGGGATTAATAAATCTGATATATCCCGGAGCAACACACACCAGATTTGAACACTGTGTCGGAACCATGAATTTGGGATCAAAACTGGCCGAAGAGCTGAACCTGAGCGAATATGAAATCGAACTAATAAGAGCATCAGCACTGCTACATGACATCGGCCACGGTCCGTTTTCACACGTATCAGAAGGAGTGCTATCAGTTCCCCACGAAGAATTATCAAAATACGTAATAACAAAAACATCAATGAAAGATCTGCTTGAGGAGAAATTTGACGTGAAACAAATTGTCGACATCATAAACGGGCAGAGCCATCTTGGACCTATTGTTTCAGGGGAACTTGACGTGGACAGAATGGATTATCTTTTAAGAGACTCACACAATACAGGAGTTTCATACGGAAAAATCGATTATGAAAGATTAATATCCAACTTAAGTCTGGAAGACGGACTTATACTTGATATTAAAGGTGTTCAGGCTGCAGAAGGGGCGCTTGTGTCAAGATACTTTATGTATCCGAGTGTCTACCAGCACCACACAACAAGAATCGTCAACACAATGTTTAGAAGAGCCCTGAAAAAAACAATCAATGAAGGAATCATAGAAGAACGTGAGATATACAAATACGATGACTCCGACATCACTGCAACATTCAGACACTGCGAAAACAAATACACAAATGACATTATGAACAGACTTGATAACAGAATCCTTCCGAAAAGGGTGAAAACAATACGGCTGGACAACTTTAAATTCCCTGAAAAAATGTATAAAATCGAAACTGAAAAACTTAGAAAAGCAGAAGAGGAAATAGCTGATGATTACGGACTTGATAAAGATTACGTATTCATAAACATTGCAGAATACCCTCGTTTTGATGAAATGAAAACTCAGGTAAGTGTTGATGGAAAACTGTTCCCTTTAACCGAAATATCAAACATAATAGGTGCTCTGAGTAAGGCAAGATTCAACATACCTGACATAAGTGTTTACGTTCCAGAGGAATACCGGGAAAAATTCAATAAGCTAAAACTGGAACACTACATTGATTTACCTGAAATCGACCGTGAAAAGTTCCACGGAATACATTACGACCAGATTAAACTATTTTAGGTGACTTGAATATGATAGTTGTTGGAATAACTGGAGCAAGCGGATCAATATATGGAATAAGACTTCTTGAAGTTTTAAAAGATATGAATATTGAAAACAGTCTAGTCATAAGTGATACAGCAAAAATTGTCATTGAAACGGAAACTGATTATAAAGTCCAAGAGGTTATAGATACAGCTGACACTTACTATGATTTCAATGACCTGACCTCTTCGATAAACAGCGGGTCATTTAAAGCCGATGCACTGGTGATTGTACCATGTTCAATGAAGACATTATCGTCAATTGCAAACGGATACAGTGCAAATACTATAACAAGAGTTGCTGACGTTAGCTTAAAGGAGAAAAGAAAAACAGTCATTGTTCCACGTGAAACTCCACTTAGAAGCATTCATCTGCAGAACATGCTTACCTTGTCACAGGAGGGAGCCATAATTTTACCTGCAATGCCCGGATTTTACTCGACACACATTACCCTTGATGACCAGATTAATTTTATCGTTGGAAAAATTTTAGACTCATTAAAAATTGATAATGACTTATTTAAAAGGTGGAAGTAGATATGTTAGACGATAAGGATTTTATTAAATCATGTGATGTTCCGGGACCGACAAAAGAAGCAATAAGAGCAATAATATTATACAAATCTGAAGTAACATCCTCTGACAGGGTCGTTGACTGCGGATGCGGAACAGGCGGAATAACCTGTGAATTTTCACAGTGCGCACGTGAAGTAATTTCAATCGATACAAACCTCGAAGCGATTGAAGTAACAAAAAGTAACCTTAAAAAATTTGGACTTGGAGACAATGTCACTCTGATAAATGATGATGGAGCTAATGCATTAAGTAATATTGACGACATTGACATTGCCGTTGTAGGAGGAAGCGGAAGGCAGCTTAAAAATATTTTAGATATAGTTGATGAAAAATTAAATTCACAGGGAAGAATCATCATTACAGCAATTCTGGTTGACACCAAAGTCGAAGCAATAAATAAACTCAAAGATTTAGGATATAATCCGAAAATTATGGAAGTCAACGTTTCAAACGGAAGAGTCCTTGACCGTGGCATTTTAATGATTAGTGAAAATCCGATTGCAATCATTACCGCCAAAAAACGATAAACCATTTAACATCGGAGAATTTGAATAATGGAAAAACACGAAAACATTAAATCCTGCATTATTTTATGTGGAGGCAAGAGCACCAGAATGGGTCAGGATAAAGGATCAATGATTATTGAAGACAAACCCATGATTAAACATATACTTTCCTCATTAAACCATCATATAAATGAAGCAGTAATCGTTTTAAATAATCACACAAGGACAGCAAAATATATGGAGTTTATTGATTCACGAGATTACACATACAAAATAACCTTCGCCGAAGATGAAATCAAAAACAGGGGTCCCCTTCCTGGAATAATGACCGGACTTAAGAAAATCCAAAGTGAATATGCACTGATACTTCCCTGTGACAGCCCATATGTTTCTTCAGACTACATAAACACTATTTTTAATGAAATCGATGAAAACTTCCAGGCAATCGTACCATACCACGATAATAAAAACATGATAAAAACATCAGAACCTCTCCATGCAGTTTATGCTAGAAACACCATCCCCGATATTGAAGAACTTATTTCACAGGATGTCCTCCATGTTAAAGGATTAATTGAAAAAATATATGTGAAATTTGTTTTGATAGATAATGAAAAAATAGAAAAAAAAGAATTTAGAAATCTTAATCGTCCGCAAGACATTTAAAGATATTCTATTAACTCTTTTGTTTTTGTCACTGCCATATTGACGGCAAAAAGAATGTCATCTTTTGTTAACGGCTCTTTTCCGCCCTTCTGCATTGAGCATATGTGACCGTCTTTTGTAACACCAACATTTAAGCGGGCGGATGCGACTTTCTCTTCGGATAATGTCGGGTCGATAACCATCTTGTCACCAATTTTAACAAATGTACATAAGGCAAGTTCGTTGTTAATCGGCAAATCAAAGGTTTCATCTTCACTGATGACAACTTCCTCATCAACAATGGTTGCAACAGGAAGTTTTGTGGTTTTAAGTGCTGCCATGACAGCCAATTCACATGCATCGAAAAGGTTACCGCAATTGTCTATGATATGTAAATCTATAAACAGCATCCAAACATGCTTTCCTTCCTCTACACATAACTTATCCAATTCCACAAGTTCACTTTCACGAATACCCCTGTCAACTACACGTGCAAGTTCAATGGAATCGTCGCTAGGAGGTCCAGGTTCAAAGGTAGGATCAGCCATTGGCAACATTTCACAGTTAGTCATTAAAACTCCTAAATCAGGAGTATCAAGGAATGGGCTTCCAAGTTGTGGTTTAATACCTACAATAACTTGAGTTTCACCGATTTTTACACGAGCGGAACCTTCAGCTTTAGAAATAACATTAGTTTCAATAGAAATGTCCCTATATTCATCAAGAGCTCTGCAATCTTCTCTTTTATCATTACCGACAAGGTTAACAATACTTCTTTTTGTAATTTCTGGTACTATCTCCATATTTTCCACCCACTTATTCTATAGAATATTTTTTCATTAAAGCTTCTTTTTGAAGTTTACTTACTTCAAGACATCCTTCCATAGCTAAATCAATTGCTGTTGCAAATTCTTCTTCAGTTAAATCACCATCACTTTGTAATAATGTGATTTCCCCTGTTCTAGGCATCATAG
>CACYBU010000086.1 GCA_902772665.1 uncultured Methanobrevibacter sp.
CGATTGAACTTTCATATTCAAACATGAATATGACTTCGTCATTCATGCCTATGAAATCCGGTCGCAATTGAGAAATTTTGAGTGATACCAGCTCTTCGGTTACTTCTGTAATTGTTGATGCATCAACAGTATCTGAAAGATTAACCAAATCAATGAGTACTCCAAGTGCATTTTTGCCTATAAATTTAAATGCCGTATCCTTTTCAATACTCATAATATCATCTCTAATTATAGTATATGATTTAAAAAGTATTTAAATGTTTTTATTATGAGAATAAAGCAATATTGTTCTAGTATGACAATAATAAAGTAATTACAATATTGTTTTCAAGATGTAAATTGAAATTTCATCAAAGTGGCTAAAAAAGCATTTAGTTAGACAAATTCCACAGTTATACAGAAAAAAATATTCTATTGACATTATTATTAACTACAACCATTGTACAATAATGGTTTTAAAACTAAAACTCAACTACAACAGATAATAAAAGTTATGTTGACTTTGAACTTTTTAAAATAAAAAAAAAGAAAAAAAAGGATTTAAAAGAAATCATGAAAAATTGATAATAATCATGACAAAGAACCTCAACAAAAGTTACCCCTATGTGTCAAAGAGGAAATCACAAATTTATTTAATTTTTCATGTAGATATTCCTGCGTAATCGATTTAATCTTTTTCAAATCACTGTTATAGTCCCACGGTTTTTTTGAAAACAAAACCGCAATATCCCTTCAATGGTACAGTTTATTGAAGTTCAACAGTGCAGACAATCCCCATCTGAATAAAACAAGACCTGTCGCTCCGCCGCTTTTGGCGGCTTTTGCATCTTTAAACAGTGTTTTATATGAGAGTTTTTTAATATTGGAATCTGATTTATAAGTCTGCAGACCAGACCATATCTTGGCACCACTGGACATTTTTACAAAACTTCGGGTGGTCTTTTTAATCCATTTTGAGGTTGCATGATAATTTCCCTTATAAATCATAGGAGCAATTACATCCAAATGCTTGGACATTGTTTTAATATCCTGAGCATAATAATACTTCATGGAACTCGGTTCGGGCATTACCGCAGCAGATACAATTATTCCAGGTTTAACATCCCTGACCGATTTGGAAGCTTTTTTTGTGAAGTAGTTAATCGCCTTGACTGCATTTTTATACTTGTATGCATTGCCCGGAAATCTGATATAATCAAAGTGTATTCCATCAACTTCCTTTAATCCCGCATAGTATTTGACTTTTTTAATTATTTTCATCTGTTTATGGTTATAAGCACCCTTTTTACTGCAGGGAGTGATGAACTTGCCCTTGTAGAATACTGATATCCACATGTGCACCTGCATCCCATATGAGTGTGCTTTTTAATCCATTTCAACACTGCTGATTTTCCATACATCTGAAAAGCCGTGTGCAGGAGGAAAATATGCTTTGTTCCAAGTTTGGAAAGCTTTTTAAGGTTGACCTTTTTCATATCCCAACGGTTAACCCAATATCCATTACCTTTTGGTAATTTGGATTTAACAGCAATCTTGGAAGTAGCAGATGATGCAAGATATTTTCCTTTTTTGGAAAAGTAATATTTTATATTCTTTGTTCCTTTTTTAAGAGATATATAAAATGTTGCAATACCTTTTGAATTGGTTTTTTCACTGTAAGTTTTACCACCGATTTTGATTTTAACTGTTTTACCTGGAATTGCTTTGCCATGAACATCGACCAGTTTTAACTGTAAAACAGATTTTACACCTTCACAATGATTTTTAGTTTTGTCAATTAGTTTTAATGAAGTTTTCAAATTGGATTTCACTTTAAGTGTTGAATGTCCTTCAGATGAATTGTATTTTTCATCACCTGCAAAATAATAACCGACAGTGTATGTACCAGTTTTAAGTTTGAAATCTATGGTTGCCTGTCCTTTTGAATTTGTTGTTTTATTATAATCAACATTGTTTAAACTTATAATGACAGATTTACCTGCCAAATTAGCCCCATTGGAAGATAATTTAACTGTAAATGAGTCCTTATAATCAACATATGATATTTTATCCTTGGCAGAAATCTTTGTTGCAGATTTATTAATACCAATAGCGTCATCAGTATCATCCAATGTCAATAAATCCTTTGAATCAATTGATGCTGTTAAATTATCACACGTTACATTTTCATTTGCAGATATTGCAGAAACAGATAAAAATAATGTTAAAAAAATAATAAAACCAAAAATTGTCTTATTTTTCATTAATTCACATCCAAGTTATTATTTATGGTTTTAAAATACTTAAATATATGGTTCCATGAATCTGTCTTCAAAATCTGTCAGGACATTGAAAAGAAACTCATCCAACAGATAAATCGCTTCTGAGCAGATATCATCGGGCACATCCCAATATGCCGATGCTATACTTCCTGCAATAGCTGCTTGAGTATCAGCATCTCCTCCAAGGGAAACTGCATTTCGAACGGCATCTTCAAAGTCACCAGCCTCTAGAAAACAGATTATTGACTCGGGAACACTGCCTTTGCATGATACGTCAAATTCATAGCTCGGCCGGATTTCATCCAATGACACTGAGAGGTTATAGGCATAATTCATTTCGACATGTTCTCTGATTTCATCCTTGCCCGCACCATTTCGGGCAAGATATATGGCATCACAAGTTGCAAGTGCGCCAGTTATTGCATCGGGATGATTATGGGTAACGTCCGCTGACATTTCAGCAAGACTACGTGCTTCATCAAGGCAATCTGCAACCCATGCGCAGGGTGAAACCCTCATTGCAGATCCGTTTGCCCAACTGCCGTAGGGCTCTGGTGATTCCTGGTTCATCCAGTTGTAAAAACTTCGCCCGTAACCTGCATTCGGATATCTGTTTGCGAAATTTTTGAGATTCCTTATGAGGAGTTCTTTTGAAGTCCTATCTTCACATAACCATTTTGCAACGGCCAATGTCATTACCGTATCGTCCGTAAATCGTGAATATTCCCCGAATAGGTTAAAATCTTTGGTTTTAATTGGATTGTGTTCATATATCGAACCTATGACATCGCCACAAACGGTACCAATAATCCCTTTCATGTTTTAACATTTTGTCGTTCCACCAAAAATAATTATTGCCTTCACTTTGAAAAATTGATTTGACTTTAAAATATTGCTTTGAGTTTATAAAATTAATTTAACCTTAAAAAATTGCTTTGAATTTGTAAAATTGATGTTAAATGAAAGCAAAAACATATATACGATTATATCAATAGTTAATAGAGATAATACCTAGTATTATCAGGCGAAATTTCTATATGGTATTTTTCTCTGAATCATTCAAAAATCTCACTTCCTTGAATAATATTAAAAACCTGTTACTTAAAATATAGAAATTTCGATAACCAAAAAAAATTGTATTAATACCTGAAAAATGATTCCGGAGCAATCCGGAATCATTGAAAAACAAAGAGCCCCTGAAGAAAATCATACCCACAAACTCTTTTAACACCACACATTAAAGATAATCCCTGATTGAAAAAAATTAAAAGCTTATTTACCAGTAACACAATATATATCTTATAGTGATTAACTATGAGCTGTTGGAAATATTGGCCAAAAATAGAAGAAATTGCTTCAAAACTGGAAAATTACGGTATCGATTCTTTAGATGATTTGTCTTCTTTAAATGATGTTGATTTAGATGAGATAACCAAACTGTTAGATGAAATAGAAGTTATTGCACATGATGAAACAATAGATTTCGATTCGGCAAAACACATTTTAGATGACAAAAAAATGAACAATGCCCTGAAACTAATTAGAAAATTCTATCTCTATATCGGTGCAAGACTAGAAACCAATAACGCAATGGAAATAATCAATTCAGATGACCCTCATGCAACTCTGGATACTTTTCATTTCTATGAAAGATATCAGGGTCTGCTTACCAATGAATCCAAATTGGCGCACTGGCATGACGATAAAACCTTTGTTTTTGTAGGAAGCGGACCTCTGCCACTGACATTAATCCTATTCAGACAAAAATTCGGCTGCAAATGCATAGGTATTGAGATTCAGGAGGACGTTGCTGAACTGTCCAGAGAAGTTATTAAAAAATTAGGTCTCGATGACGGTATCGAAATACTTGTCGGGGATGAAACACTGCTTAAGGAAATTGATTATGACATACTGATGGTGGCTGCCTTTGCCGAACCAAAGGAAAGAGTATTTTCCAATGTCTGGGAAATCGTGGATGAAAAAACACCCGTCCTTGTCAGAACATACAGTGGTATGAGAGCAATTCTTTATGCTCCTTTAACTGATACAATCCTTAGAGGATTTCATAAAGAAGTAATGTTGCTTCCAATAGGAAATTCAAACAATACTAGTGTACTGCTTAGAAAAGTAGTCTAAATTATCTTCTTTTTTTAAATTTTTTTGAAAAATAGTAAAATTGAGAGAATCTATGCGCTTCTCTCAAGTACAAAATCTGCAATGTCACAAAGTATCTGTTTGGATGAAGAATCATCTAATATTTCGAGTACTTCTTTTGCTTTAAATACAGATTCTTGTGCTAAATTGTGAGCATATTCAATGGCGCCACAATTTGTTAAAATTTCAATCGCTTCATCTATCTCATCAGGAGAATTATTTTCAGTCTTTAAGATTTCAAGCAGTCTTCCGGAATCGTCAGCAGCAATGCCTTTAATCGCAATGATTGTCATTTTTCCCTTACTTATATCAGAGCCAATTGGTTTGCCAAGGGTTTCCTCATCGGAAGCCAAATCAAGATAATCATCCTGAATCTGAAATGCAAGACCGATTAAACGACCATATTCATATAATACATCAACCACTTTATCATCTGCTCCACCCATTATTGCTCCGGTTTTTGTTGCAGCTGCAATTAATGCACCGGTTTTTTTGAAAATCATTTCCATGTATTCATCTTCAGTAACATCGAATCTCTCTTCAAAGCCCATATCTAGTGCCTGACCTTCACATATTTTAACACAGGCATCGGCAACTGTAGCCAAAGCTTTATTGTTCTGTTGAGAGCTAGTTCCCTTGGAGCATATGATTATCTCAAACGCCTTTGAGAATAATGTGTCTCCAGCAAGAATGGCCACATCATCTCCCCATACCTTATGAACGGAAGGCATTCCCCGTCTCATGTCATCCTGATCCATAATGTCATCATGAATCAGTGAAAACGTATGGATTAGTTCAATAGCTGCACCCGCTTTTAGAGCAGATTCGCGTTTTCCACCAACGGCTTCAGCTGCAATTAATGTTAAAGCCGGGCGGAGCATTTTTCCGCCGGCACGAGTTAAATATACTGATGCCTCAGATAAATTATCCGGAGTAATGGTGGATAATTCTTCTTCGATTGTTTTTGTAATGTCATGTGAATAATTTCCGAGTACTTCTTTTACATCACTCATAAATTTCTCCTCCTTAACTTCTAAAAACCTGTGCCTGTGCATTTCTTAAAATATGAATGTCATATCCTATTCTGTAACCTTCTTCTTCAGCAAGTTCGGCATAAGCTGCAAGCATTGACAAGTCTCCGTGTGCAGGGATGATATGCTGAGGTTTCAGCATGCGCAGGAATTCTCTGTGGTCTTCCCTGCCAGCGTGTCCAGAAACGTGAGCATTTGGATAAATTCTAGCACCTTTTACTTTAAGCCTTCTTTCCATAATATGCCTGTTAGCGGCATTTGTCGGATTTGGAATAATAGGTGCTGATATAATTACATTATCTCCTTTTTTGATGTTGAATGGAGTTTTATCGTTTGCAATTCTTGGAAGCAATGCATCAGGTTCTCCCTGGTGACCTGTTGTTACAAGCAGGTAATTTGCACGGTCATCATTTGCCTTCATCAAAGCCCTGTTGACTGCCTTTGGAGATCCGTAAATGCTGGCGTTACTTGGCAATTTTAAAATTCCAAGTTTCTGTGCAATGCCACAAAATCTCTCCATTGAACGGCCGAGGAAAAATATTTCCCGGTGACTTTTTTTGGCAATATCAGCAATAGCCTGTACACGTTCCACGTGAGATGAAAATGTAGTGACAATCATACCTGTCTTTTCAAATAAAGGTCCTCTCATCACATCCTCCAGGATATTTTTTGCAATTCTTTCAGAATGAGTTTTTACCTCGCCATAATTTTTGGCATTTGTGGTTTCCACTATCAATGCAAGGACTCCTTTCCTGCCCAGTTCCTTTAATCTTTTATAATCTGGTGGTGGAGATACCTTCTGGTGATTGTCAAATTTGAAATCCAGTGCATATACAATAATTCCTTCAGAAGTGTGCAATACTGGAAATACTGCCTGCGGAATACTGTGTGTTGACTGTACAAATTCCAGGGTAATGTCTCTTGAAAGCTTGACCTTGCTTCCCGGGTTTAAAACCTTAATGGGATTGGTAACTTTAAATTTGCGTTCCCCTTTAATCTGTTTTTCTATTAAAGCAGCAGTATAGGGTGTTCCAATTAACGGTGCATCATATCTATGTGCCAGTTTAGCAACTGCACCGATATGGTCAAGGTGACCGTGTGAGAAAACTATTCCTTTGACTTTACCGTCAACATCTTTCATCAGGGTATCGTCGGGAATAACTCCCCTTTCAATTAAATCTAAACTGTGCATCCTGTCAATATCAGTGTCCTCGTGCATGCTGATTCTGTCAAGATGAATACCCATATCAAAAATAATAACATCATCATCTATGCGGACAGCAGTCATGTTTTTACCGACTTCCTGATATCCCCCTATAGCGATAATCTCTACGCTCATGTCTTATCTCCTTGAATAAATCTTTGTGTTAATTCCTCTTTCGTTCAGCCATTCTCTTGTTTTTCCACGAATGACCAGAGGAGACTGTTTTAATTCTTCAATATTATTCGCTCCAACTAAAAACATAGCAATTCTCAGTGAGTCATTGAATCTGTCAATAAATGTGTTCAGGGCTTTTTGTGATGTGCAATTTTTTAAAAACGGCAGTGCCATGCCAACAGCGTCCGCCCCAAGTGCAATTGCTTTGGCGGCTTCAAGACCGGTGCGAATACCTCCGGATGATATAACCGGGATGCTGACAGCATTTACGACTTCGACAGTGGAAATTGCAGTTGGAATTCCCCAGTCCCAAAAGACCTCTCCAAGATATCTGTCTTTAGCCCTGTATGTTTCAACACCCGCCCAGCTGGTTCCGCCGGCACCTTCAATATCAATAAAATCAACTCCCGCATCAACTAGTAATCCGGCGGATTCTGCTGAAATACCACAGCCTGTTTCCTTTGCAAGTACAGGAATATCAACAGTGTCTGTGATTTTACCTATTAACTCAATGTATCCCCTTGCATCCAAATCACCTTCAGGTTGTATTGATTCCTGAAGAGGATTCAGATGAATTGCAAGAATATCGGCGTCCAATATTTCAACTGCCTTTTGAGCAAGGTTTAACTGGGGGGCACCGATATTTCCGACAAGCAGACAGTCCGGGGCATTTTCACGAACAACCGTGTATGTATCAGCAAGCTCAGAGTGTTCGCATGCAGCCCTTTGAGAACCCACTCCCAGACCAATTCTGTGATTTTCCGCAGCCACTGCCAACTGTCGGTTAACTTCCCTGGCTGCAGGATGGCCTCCTGTAATAGCTGTAATAAATAAAGGTGAGTCCAGTTTTTTGCCAAAAACGGAAGTTGATAAATCAATTTTGTTTTTGTCAATTTCGGGTAAAACATTGTGAATCAACTCTATGTCTTCAAATCCAGTTGTTTTATCCTTAAACTCAACATCATAATTTTCACAAATTAATAAATGCTCCAATTTTCTATCTGAAATCATGTGTTAGTTTCCCCTTGAAATTATTGTTCCTTTAACCTGTCTGTTTTCCAGTACTTTGAAAATATTGTCGTTAACTTCGGCATTAATTATTTTAGATTCAATTCCCAAATCTGCCAAGTATAGAAGTTCCTTGATTTTACCAACCATACCTCCTGTCACATCAATATTGGTGGTTCCCTCTAAGGTATCGAGGTCTTCAAGAGATGTGAATTTGTCAAAAAATACTGCATCACCATGTGTTTTTGGGTTTTTATCATAGACTCCGTCAACGTCAGTTGCCAGAATAACCCTGTCAGGAGAGAGATTTCTGGCCAGATACTGTATTAGCTGATCACCTGAAATCACACAGAATTCCAGTTCATCATCCAAAACCACATCCCCATAGATAACCGGAATAAAACCCCTGGTCAAGTAATTCTTAAACAAATCCAAATTGCCATCAGTTATTCTCTTTTTTGTTGCAGTTATGAAACTGGAAGCCGGAAGCGCAATGACCGGCAGACCTTGCCTTATAAAAGCTTCACAGACAAATGTGTTGAGTTTTTTAACTTCGTTCTGGATTTCACAAAAACCAAGTCTTTTTTGAGGATATTGGGATTTGTCAAATTCCTCGCCGATTCTGTGTTTTTTTGCCGGAGGATGTCCGAATGAACCTGCACCATGAACAATTACCAGTTGTTTGGCAGAATTATCCATTGAAGCTTTAATTTCAGATGCAATTCTTTTAAGAGTACTGGCGTCGACTTCACTTGTTTTTGAGTCCTTATTTGTTAATATGCTTCCGCCAATTTTTAAAATAATCATTTAATCACTGTAAACCCTTGAAGAAACCCCTTTTCGAGTAAATCTGATTTTTAAAATATTATCATCACGATCAATGGCTCTTGCCACTTCTTCAACCTTGCCAGGGCAGAGAGAAATAATGCTTCCCCCTCCACCGGCGCCAGTGGTTTTTGCACCAATTGCACCAGCTTCCCTTGCATTATACACCATACGAGACAATTCCAATGTATTGACACCTAAAACATCTAAAAATCCGTGATTAATATTCATCAGCTCCCCGATTTTTGTAAAATCCCTTTTAAAAATAGCCTGTTTTGCGTAATTGGTTAAATTACCCATTGCTGCAATGACCGGATTGATAATTTTGGGATTTCTATCTTTTCTATTTCTGACGTCTTTTACCATTTTACCAGTGTTTCCATGTTTGGTGGTGTATCCAACAACAAAAGGAACATTGAAATTAACATTGAACCGTTCGATTTTCTTGTTTCTTGACAGGTAAACAAGACCCCCATAGGTTGAAACAAGTGTGTCGAGCGGACTTGCAACCCCCTGAACGGCCTGTTCAACCATGTGAGCATCATGTGCAAGGGACTGTTTGTTGAAACGAATATTATGATATCTGTATAATGCAGCAAGAGTGGCTACAGTAACAGCCGCAGATGACCCCAGACCTGAACCTATTGGTACATTTGAATTTAAGGTAATGTCAATTGGAGTATGGTCGTGAACTCTATAAAGAGACTCTAAAATATATCGAATAATACCCGGTTTTCCTTTAAGTAAAATATATTTCCTATGTGATGTGAGCAGTTCGGCTTCAAAACCAATGTCTGGAGCTCTAAAAATAGTTACATCACTTTCGGATGGTTTAATTGTAATATAAGCTCTTTTGTTAACTGCCCCAGCTATGGCAGGCTCTCCATAAACTACAGAATGTTCACCGAATAAAATTGTTTTCGCCGGAGCGGAGGCTTTAGCAATCATAAAAAACACACCTTATTTAAAAATCCCTGAAGCATAACCTACAACCGATGATAAATCACCAGTGACATCTCCACTGGTCCCGTAAGCCAATATATTGCCGGTGTTTTTCCCAGATCCCTTGGAAATGGAAATGGCAGCCATTACCGGACCGTAACCACACATCGTAATATTGTACTGGACGACTTCCTCAAACAACTTGAACTCGTTCATCTCTTCAATATCCTCCATAACAAAACCATCGACCTTGTTTGCCTTTTCCTGATTGTTGAAATGGGACAAATCAGTGCTTGCAATAATACAATATGACCTGTTTAACTTTTCTGCCACTTCAAGAATAGCCTTTGACAAATTTGTGGAAGTGACAAAATTCTGTCTTCCCATTGTAATCGGGACGATTTTGAAATCATTGGAAAAATACTGAAGGAAAGGCAACTGAACTTCAATGCTATGTTCTCTGATGTGAGCCATGAAATCGGCTGATGCAATGTCTGATGATGCAATAATCTCATCTGCAAATTCACCATCAACCTCAACACTACCTAAAGGAGTAATCCACTCCCCTTCATTGAATATGGAAATCTCACTGCCCAGTCCTGTGTGGTTAGGACTTATAATAATAAAAACTTCAGGAAAACCGTTTTTAACGATTTCACAATAGCTATGAGAGGCTATTGGACCGGAATATTGATAACCTGCATGGGGAACCATGACGTTGATAGGATAATCTTTTGCATCAAATGAATTGAGCTCAGGCATATAGCCGACACCTGAATCATCTTCAAAGCAACTTTCAATAAGTTTTTTTAAATCCTTTGGATTATCCGGATAGAAAGCTCCGGCCACAGCAGGTTGTCTTAACATACTAAATCACTTAAAATTTAAGTTCAAATTCAGTTGAATCAATATCCAAGTCACCGTCTTCAGGAATTTCTCCTCTTTCTCTTAAAATTTGTCTTGCAAGTAACCAGTAAACCAAAGCAATAGCTTTTCTACCTTTGTTGTTTACAGGTACAGCGATGTCAACAAAACTGAGTAAGTTTTCAGTATCACATAATGCAATTACAGGAATACCGTTTTGTTTGGATTCCAAAATTGCCTGTGCATCTGATCTTGGGTCAGTTACAACAATAATTTTTGGTTCAATGAATTTAGCATAGTTAGGGTTTGTTAGAGTACCCGGGATGAATCTTCCAGGAATGGTTTTGGCACCGGTTAATTCACCGAATTTTTTAACTGGAGCCTGACCATACTGACGAGTAGCCACTACTAAAATGTCATCAGGGTCATATTTTGCCAATAATTTTGCAATTTGTCTGATTCTTTCATCAGTTTTTTGAATATCTAATACATATAAACCATCAGATCTTACTCTAAATATGTATTTTTCCATGTCACTAGTTTTTTGCTGGGTACCGATGTGTAAACCAGCTGCCAAATAATTATCCAAGTCTATTAAAAGTTCTTCATTTACCATATTTATTCCACCTTTTTATTTATTCCACCTTTTTATATTATTTAAAAATCATCTTCAATTTTAATACAATCATTCGGACAAACGTCCATGCATACTTCACAATAGCTGCATTCTTCAGGGTTAACAATTTCTATTTTGTCTGCCTTGAGAACTAACACTTCCATTGGGCAAACGTCAGCGCATTCAGCGCAGTCTGCACCGTCACATTTATCATAATCAAGAATTACTTTTGACATAATCTATCTCCTAAATCTTTAAAATTTACCCATTTTTGAATTTGGAAGTTTTTCCTCTATACGAATTAGCTCATTTAGTTTAGCAATTCTTTCCCCACCAATGGCACCGGTTTTAATCATCGGTGATGCGAAACCAACTGCCAGATGGGCAATGGTATCATCGGTGGTTTCACCTGAACGGTGAGAAACGACCGGTACAATACCGTTTTCCTTGGCTAATTTAACAGTAGCGTAAGTCTCAGATAAACAACCAATTTGATTAGGTTTGATGATAATAGCATTTGCAACATTCATTTCAATGCCTTTAGCCAGAAGCTCTTTGTTGGTTACAAATAAATCATCACCACAGATAAGACAATCATCACCAACTTTTGAAGTCAGCTGAGCAAATCCTTCAAAATCGGATTCATCAAATGGGTCTTCTACATAAAACATTTTATAAGTATCAATGATTTCATTAACAAAATCAATTTGATTTCCGGTATCTCTTTTGACACCGTCTTGAGCATAAACATATTTCTGCTCACCCGCATCCCATAATTCGGATGCCGCCATGTCCAGAGCAGGTCTGATTTCAATGCCTATTTCATCACCAACTTCCTCACAGGCCTGAGCCTGGATTTCCAAAGCATCAGCATTGGTAATGTTAGGTACCCATCCGCCTTCATCACCTTTACCTCCGGTGAAAGCAGATTCTCTGGACTGGATTAATTCTTTTAATTTTTTGTGAATAGAAGCATTAGCAAAAATAGCATCAACAATATTGGTAGCTCCAACAGGAACAACCAGGAATTCTTGAATGTCAGGAGCATTAACACCTGCATGAGCACCACCATTCATCATGTTTCCAAGAGGATAAGGTAATACGTTTGCAAAATTTCCTCCGATATACTGATAAAGGGGCATGTTGTAGGATGACGCTGCAGCTTTAGCTGTGGCCATGGAAATTGCAACAGTAGTATTGCCTCCAATAGCGGCCAAATTGTCAGTTCCGTCAATTTCCTTTAATACTTCATCAATTGTAGCAATGTCACATGCATCCATTCCAATAAGCTCTGAAGCAATTAAATCCTCCATTTCACTTACTACAATGTCCACTCCACCTTCGGGGAATGACACTACTTCTTTTGAGCCAGTACTTGCTCCACTCGGCGCAGCTGCTCTTCCAAATCCATTCCATGTGATAACATCCACCTCAATGGTCGGATTGCCTCTGCTGTCCAGAATCTTTCTGACCCGGACATCTTCTATTATACTATCCAAAAATAACACCTCAGTGTCAATTCAATTTATTACCAATCAATCTATTTCCTTGAAAAAAATCAGTAAGTTTCTTAATAGATTCTGCAATTGGTATTTTTTATTTTTTTTTATTAATAATATATAGAGTGAAATAGATAAAATCTATTCGCCTCTAATAACATCTAATGGTAAAACTCCTGCTTTGAGTTCTTCGTAAGCTATATCAATCGGATCTAATGAATCAGTGATTTCCACTAAAGGTTTTGCTCCCATAGATA
>CACYBU010000087.1 GCA_902772665.1 uncultured Methanobrevibacter sp.
GATAATTTTTCAACTACCTCTTTAAATGACTTTATTTTTGTTGATGGCAATATAACTACTTTACAATATACATTTATAGATTTTGTTATTAATAAGTTTAGTGATTTAATTTCATTTAAAAAAATTGAATTATCAAAATCACCATCAAAATGCTCGGGTAACTTAATATCCAGAGAAACAATATCTAATTTCTCAATCAAATCAATATTTTCCGGTAAAGTCCCATTAGTCTCAAGTAAAATTTTTAAATTAAAATTTTTAGATACCTCCGAAATGAATTCAGGGTACAAACTTGGTTCACCTCCAGTAAATGAAACTGTCCTGCAGTCGGGAGTCAGCAATTTTTCAATGCTCTCGGTAACTTCACTAGGAGTCATCAGAGTTCCCGATTTCTCAGATTTACTATCATTGGTGTCGCAGTAACTGCAGTTGAGATTGCATCCTGCAAATCTTACAAAAATCTGTCTTTCACCTATTAAAAGACCTTCACCCTGGAATGATGAAAATATTTCAATAACCGGAGCTTTAATCATAATTCTTTCCTGTATTCAGCTCCCTGGCCAATTCCCTCATTCACGCAAACCGCCACATATTCCAGATTGTCATAGGTTTCGGATAATTTCCGAGCCAGAGATTCTGCAAAAAATCTTGACAGTTCCTCAGCAGAAGTATAAGGGAGCGGCAGGAATACACAGTCCACAGCCGGCAGAGAATAACCTTTACCGTTGATTTTTAAGTGAACGGTGCTACGTTTTTTTAAACTAAAAATTGAATCTTTTTTCTTGTCAAAATCCTTGAATTCAATTAGATCATTATAAACAGGAATCAGTAGCCTGTGGTCCAGTTCATCACAGATTGCTTTTGTATAACCTTTAACATCTTTGAAATCCACAACAAATTGAAAATCCCCTGACCTTTCGCCTTCAATTTCAACATCAACGAAATATGAGTGTCCATGAATATAACCGCATGACTCATGACCGGGAATCATATGTGCGGAAGAGAATCTTAAATTTGATTGAATTCCATTTACTAAAATCTTCATCATAACACCTTGGTTTTGCTTATATCATTTTCAATTGTTTCCAGCTCGTTGATGAATCTGGAAACGGTTTTATCGATTAATTCCATTAAATTGCTTTCGGTAAAAACCCGGTGACCGTTGAGCCGAATATCATATAAACCTATTGTTTCAACATCACCCGGAGTTCCCTTATTCTCAAGATTAAAGGCAAAATGAATTTTTGATGAACTTAAAGAAACGCTTGCTATAGAAATGGATAATTTAGCGCCGTTAACAAAAATATCATCGCCTTCACGGATGGAGGCGACTCCGTATTCAGTCATGATTTCTCTAAAAATCATTACAAGAAGCCTCTGCCTTAAATATGCAATTCTCATGTTGGGCGGCTGCTGGTCGAAAAATTCACATATGAAATTGACCATATTGTCAGATTTGATTTCAAGACCAACATCAGCGAAATCCTTTAAGTTATCTGGAGTTATGTTTACCGGACCTATCCATGTTATAACAGATGATCCGTAAATTCCGAATTCCCTGAATGCCCATGAAGAATCAATCTGACTTCCATCATATTCAAAAATATCGTCAATATGTTTATGAGTGATTGTCATGATAAAACCTAAAAAATTAAATTACCTATTAATATTTAGTTGAGGATATTAAAAAAAGTATCGTTTGATGCCAACTCACATTAAATTATCAATTTCAATGCAAATCCAAATTGATTGTGGTGTGGGAATTACCATCATAATCCCCCACACAGTCAGTTCTGCTTTTATCAGGATTTGTAGAAATTATTGCCAACTGAAATGCATTTACAATATCAAACGATTTTAAAATCTAAATTCAATATAAAAAATTATTTTACTGACCATACCATTACAGGATCATTTAATCGGATTCTTGAACCTATTTCATATTTTTCTTCAAAATCCATCATTTCCAGATGACGTTCACTCATACCATACTCATCCAAAACACCAAGCACATCTTCACCATCATTAATGGCTTCCATTATCTCGTCAAAAACAAAAACTCCACCCATATCATCTATAGGATTATATTTACCTTTATAATCAGTTAAAAGAGCTGTTTTATTTTTATATTTTGTATCTTCCACTTTATACACTATAACCGCCCAGCTGTCTCCAAAATCATACTCGTAAAGTGCAATAACATTTTCATCAAACACTTCACTGACTATAACATCAAATGCATCATCACAATCAATAGTTCGGGCAATATCCTCCATATTTACTTCATCCACTTCAGGATCCTGATTAGGAATTCTGAACTCCCACATGTGACTTCTGCGAAATCCGAACACTTTTTGAATAATATAATGCAGTCTTTCAAAAGTTATATTATCTGGTATTTCAACTTCTCTCCAGGTTTCTGTCTGACTGTATAACATCAGTCTAATTTTATATCCACTCATAGTATCATCTCCTTAATTTTTAATTACATCAAATTTGCAAATTAATCAATGCATGATGTATGATTGTTAGTGAAACAAAAAAATCATCAACATGAGGATTAATTACCATTCCTTCAAAATTATCGTTGTCCAAATAATTCAGGATTTCAATGAACTTCCAGGAAACCGGTCCGATATGTCCTCCTTCAAATTCCAAATTATACTCATTCATACTGGTAAAAGCAGGAATCAGAACTCCTCCATTTTCACTGCTAAGCATCAATAACCCTGCACCGCATGCAGGGGAAATAAATGTTGCCGTAGACAACTCATAGGCCAGATCATCAATCAGTGCCTCATCAACAAATTCACCGTCAGAATCGAATATGTCACGAATTATTTTTCGTATTTTATCATTTTCAACATCATAAATAGATTGTTTCTGTTTAAATGTCTCTCTTAAAAGATTAGCTGCACTTCTGATTGTTGAATTAGCCATAGCTCCTTCAAGAGTTTTAACCTGACTTAAGTCGCCACCCAAATTTGATAAATCCAAACTTAATATTAAATCTGTTGAAAATTCTTTATTTCCCAGATTCAAATGCAGCAATTTTCTTAAATCACGTGCCTTATTGGCTGCAGTGGATTTTTTAGTTCCGAAATAATTGCATATATCATCAGCTGACGCGTAAGGTTCGAATGAATCATCGAATACGAAATTCAATTGGGCAATAGCATATACAATCCCGCTCGCCCAGTTTTCAAGTTTTCCTCGTTTAAACGGGACTTCACGTTTTCGACCCAATTTTTCAACAAGTTTTACGCACAGATGAGTCAATTCCTCGTCAAGATATTCTTCACCAAAACCTGAAACCATTTCAATTAATTTTTCCTGTTTGATTTTTAGTTTTTCATCCATTATTTACACTCCTTATCTTAAAGCAAGCATCTCCTTCAATTCATCATCACTCATTTCAGTGATGAAAGTTTCCTCACTGTCAATGGCCATTCCTGCCAGTTCCAGTTTGTTTTTAATCATCAAATCAATATTTTCCTCAAGAGTTCCTTTTGTTATTAATCTATAAACCATAACATCCTTTTTCTGACCGATACGATACACCCTATCGGTTGCCTGATTTTCCACAGCCGGGTTCCACCATAAATCATAGTGGATAACGTTTTGAGCAGAGGTGAGATTCAAACCGACACCTCCCGTTTTAAGTGTTGAAATCAAAATAGGATAATCAGAATTATTTTGAAACTTATCAATAATCCCTTCACGGGATTTCATTGAACATGACCCGTGTAAAAACAGAGTATTGCATTTGAATTTCTCTAAAATAACCTTTTCAAGAATCTCACCCATTTCAACATACTGGGTGAAGATGATAACCTTCTCGTCCATTTCCATGATATTGTCAAGAATCTCCATCAGCAGGGCAAGCTTACCTGAATCATCAGCATTGATTTTGTCAGATTTCAGATACTGTGAGGGATGATTACAGACCTGCTTTAAATGAGTTATTAATTTAAGAATCTTACCTTTTCTGTTAATACCTTTCAATCCCTTCAAATCCTTTAAAATACCATTCATAATGTCACGGTACAATCCAATTTGTTTATCTGACAATTGACAGTAGATATCATTGACATTCTTTTCAGGTAAATCGCTGATTATCTCCTCATCGCTTTTAAGTCTTCTAAGGACAAAGGGTTTTGTGATTTTTTTAAGATTATTCAGAGACTTACCAGAGGAATTCTTCTCAATAGGTGCTACAAAATCCTTTTTGAATTTAGTACGGGAGCCAAGATAACCCTCATTTGTAAAATCAAAGATTGACCAGTAGTCAAGTAATTTATTTTCAATGGGAGTGCCTGTTAATGCAATTCTGTTAAAAGCATTGATTTGTTTAATTGCCTTTGTTTGCAGGGTATTGGGGTTTTTGATATTTTGCGCCTCATCAACAACACATAAAAACCATGATTTATCATTGAAGGTTTCAAAATCTGTTCTAATCATTCCAAATGAAGTCAGTACAATATCAACATCATCAGATAAATTCCGGTTGTTTCCATGATATAATGAATAAGTCAAAGACGGAGTGAATTTGATTATTTCCTGCTGCCAGTTGGCAAGAAGAGTTGTTGGAGCGATGATTAAAACACTCTGATTATTTAACTTACCTGTTTTTTTTAAATGCAATATACATGCAAGAACCTGAATAGTTTTTCCAAGACCCATATCATCAGCAAGAATTGATCCGAAACCTGCATTGATATTTTGAAGCAGCCATGAAACACCGATTTTCTGATAATGCCTTAGCTTAGCATTCAAACCATCAATATCCCCAACAATACGCGAGCATTCAGTCAACTCCTTGAGTTTGCTGTCAGATTCAAACTTGAGATTGCGGTAACGTTCCATAAGTGAAATCTGAAGAAGTTCATTAGTTTCAAGATTCATTGGTAAAAAGAAAATGTTTCCCTGAAAAACATTCAGCCTGTGCTTGTCAACCGAATAATAATTACCGTTGATTTTTACAAGAGAGTCAAGATGTTTATAAATCCTGTTGAATTCATCAATAGAAATAGTATCATCACCTACAAGTACCTTCCATTCATAATTTTTCAAATTATTGAAGTTAAATGATTCATCACCCATTGTTAAATCCAGTTTTAACTTTAATTTCACATCCTGAACCTCAAACAGCATTTCATAATTGACATTAAGATATTTAAATAAAGGTTCAATGTGATATTTAAACATCCGATAATCATCATAGTCTAAAAAGATTCTTTCACACAATCGGTTGTCAATTCCAAACTCTGTGAACAGGTCATAAATGTTTTTGACAAATCTCAATTCCTCCCAGTCAGCATCTTCAAGGCTTTTAAGCTCATCTCCATTATCAATTTTAAGTTCCAAATACATCCCTTCATCTGAATCATCCAAAACCATATGATAGTGGAAATTGGTTTCATCCATTTCAAAAACTGAAATCTTTTGAGCAACACTGTTTATCAGCTCACCTGAAGTTGACATTTCCAAAGGCTCACCGAAAAACAGCTGATACATCGGTTCGGTGAAATAACTTTTGAATTTAAAAGCACCATATCTTTCAATATAATAGTCAATGAACCCCTTCATAATCAGACTGACGGCTATTATAACCTGATTTTCCATGGAAATTTTTCTGCGATTATATGTTATCAAATCATCGGGACATCCATTATAATACTGCCTGCACTCCTCCAAAATATCTCCTTTATAAAATGCCGGAATCCATCTAATGGTATAGTTAAAATTATCCAATTTAAATATTTGCGGAACAATAGCTCCTTTTTTAAGTAATGAAAATGTCAATATCAGCAAATCCAGGAAATAGAAAAGGTTGTAATCAAATGTTGTCACATCGAGAAACTGACTCATTTCCATGAGATATGCGAATAAAAATTTGGGATTTTTAATATATCCTAAATGTGACATTTCATAATCGGAATCTATGTTAAATGAAATATTTTCAGGATTACCCCATTTCTTTTCAAATAGCTCTATTAAATCTTTTCTATGGAAATTAGGACTTTTAAAATGTTTGAACTTAATGTATTCCCTATAATTAGGATTTCCCAAAATCTTCGTCAACTCATCATTCAGCAGCTTAAACACGACAGTATATATTGCATCCAAACTCAAAGAGCTGGAACCTATATCCCTTAAAAAAACACTGTTGACATCGTTTAAGTCAGCTGAATCAAAATCCTTATCCCTGAAATTATGTGAAAATATCTCATCGATGAATTTTATATGGACAAACTCCTGCTTTTTAAAATCAAAACCCCTCAGCATTAATATGAGAACCTGATTTTCATCCATCAGCCTGCTTAAAACCTGAAGCAGATAGATAACATCCCCACAAACTCCAAATTCTTCTCCGCATGAACATTTGACCGAGAAATCATCCGGACTTTCAGGGAAAATATTAACGCCACTATCTAGAAGTTCAACCGGGAAAACATTATTTGACAGTTTATATGAAACAACAGGTTTTTTAACAATCTCATTTAGTCTGGCTTTTTCATCTTCACTGAATTTTTTAAATCTGATTTCACAGTGCTGAGGACTATCCCCGCCAAGTATTTTTGCACTGACTGTGTTATTTTCTATTTTTAAATCACTGACATTATCGGATTTGGTCAATACATTCACAAACCCTAGGTTTTTGTAATATTTCCGAATCAACTTCTCAAACCAAGTACGCATAGAATTCAAACCTGCAAAATAGATTTAAAGGAAAATTATTTTACATCCCTTAAAGCAAAACTAATCATATATTATACAGTAATATTATATAAAAATTTAATGCCACCATACAGTTTAAAATTTTATCATATATTCCCCCATTGGTTTATACCAGTATTTTACAATGAATATATTTACATATCATTACCTTTAAGCCCGATTGAAATAATATAAGTAAATATATTTTACTTCTTTTTTCTAATGAATTAAATAAAGGACAAGCCCTTTTCATAATATTCATCCTCAAGGAGAGGATGGAACCTCCCCTATATTTCAAGGTAATAATGATTCCTTTGATATTGTACTTGATATATATAGGTGCAAGCGCTGCCATCAAAGGATATGTAAGTGAATTTCATTCCTTGATAGGTTCTAATAGTTATTCTAATTTCAGTACCCTTACAATTCATTAACGAGGAATAAACATTTTTGAGGATTCATCATGCAGACTCCAGGCTCATGGTTTATGATATCCATCCTGACGACAATAATCCATGCAATAATATTTGCAATAAGCGACGAATACCATAGCACATGGCGAGGATTGGGATTTTTACCTGGAAAAATAGATGATCTTAGAGCATGCTACACCATGGACAGGTGCCAACAACTTCTATGTGTGCTTTTTCATCATGCTTGGACACCAAGCGTCAACTTCCAGCCTGAAATTGCCTGATGCTGCACTGACAGGCGTCTTTTTGATAGTGATGTATACCATAATGTATTATACCAGTAGAAGGACTTCATGGATAGTGAAATCCCACAAAAACAATCAAATTGAAGATAATCATTTTTGTAAAATCATAATCTCACACGGGAAATATTCACTCAATCATATTTTCCACATCTCATTTTTTAATATTCATTAATATCATTTGATTTTTTTATTATAATATATTATTCATCTCAGTTAGTAAAATTGATTTCATTAAAATCAAAACTATTTAAATCCTTAGTACTTATGCTTTAATTATCTTGTATTCGATTATTTTGCATGTTTTGTCTTGTCATGATTTTTTACAACTTGTATGATTAAAAATGCTAGTTTATATAAAAAACTAGTATTATTTAAAATACTAGTTTATATAAACGAGTAGATACATATAAAATACTAGTGGAGATGATGGAATGAATGAATTGCAAAATAGATATATTGGAAATCAAATCTTGTCAATGCCTGTTAGAGTGAATCAGGAATTATCATATGCCGGAAAAGAATTCAATAAATGTTCTGATTATGAAAATATAACTAATTATATCGATGATTTCTTGGAAGGAAGAAATATCAATAGATTTCTTCTTTTGCCAGGTATACGTGATGTTGGAAAAACCACTCTTCTTTTTCAAGTATATGAGTATCTTCTAAAGGAGAAGGGAATCAGTCCTCAAAACATCCTATACTTTTCATGTGACCGGCTAAAAAAGCTTGGTAAAATCGATATTTTTGAGGTAGTCAGTTCATATTCCCAAACATATCACAATTCAATCCTCGAAACGTTATCTGAACCTATTTTCATATTAGTTGATGAAGCCCAAAATGATGAATATTGGGATTTAAACGGAAAACTGATTTTTGACGCCTCTCAAAATATTTTTATGATTTTCACAGGTTCATCTGCATTGAAACTTTCATACAATCCGGATGCTGCAAGAAGATGGTTGAATATTCCAATTTATCCGTTAACATATTCCCACCACTTAAAGTTAAAATACTGTGATTTCAAAAATGACATTTCCGAGCCTGTTGTCAAAATGATTTTTGATGGCAATATGGAACATAGCAAGGAGTTGAATCGAAGAATGTTTAATATCTATTCGAATTTTGATGCATTCGATATATTGGAATGGAAAAATTTCCTGCAATTCGGAGGTTTTCCATCTTCATTTTTTATGCAAAGAAGTGAAATAACTAAAAAAATCGTGGAAGTTGTTGATAAGGTGGTAACAACTGACATGCCAGATATTGAGGGGATAAAGGATGATACACGTTATCTTGCATTTCAAATTCTGAATTTCTTCGCTTTTCAAAATCCCGGTGAAGTTTCAAAAGGTTCCCTTGCAAACACTTTTGATGCAAGCAAAAGTATCATTACAAAAGTTTTGAATATTTTGGAGAAAACTCAACTGATATTTCATATTGAGCCATTCACTTCCTCAACGAAAAGAACAACCAAACCTCATGAATATTTCTTTGCAACATCAAGCTTAAAGCATAATCTTATATTAAGTGTAGGCAATGCAGTAGGAGAGGATGAAAATGCATATATGGGCAAATTGCTTGAAACATATGTGGCTTCAAGTTTTCTTAACTTGGATGAGAGAAGCAATATTCCCTATAAAACCTATTATGATGACAGCAAGAAGAAGAGCAGTGAGAAAAATGTTGATTTCATTGTCCAAAGGGGCATCGATAAGCCAATTCCAATTGAGGTAAGCTACGGCAAGAAAGATATAAGTCAAATCAAACGGGCGATTAGAAAATATCACTCCCCTCATGGTGTGATAATCTCGAATACAACCTCAGATATTGTAAAAAAGGGAGATATTATTTTTCTGCCTCCTGAAATATTCGCGTTCATGTGATAGCAATCTAAAGGAATCATGTTGAGGGATGGAGAGTGCATTGAGAATTTTTAACCAAATACCATGTGCTGAAGAAATTAATAGGTGATTTTCAGCCCATTACAAAGTGTAACAAGATGAATTTTTTTCATTCTAAATATTCAGGAATATTATTTCTAAGCACACTACTTATTTACAATTAATGTTTTTTTGGATACATTTTTACCATAACTAACTTGATATTTAACTTTTTTACCAACTTTAAGTTTCTTTAAGATGTTTTTCTTAATAGTTATTTTTGCAATACCTTTTATATTGGTTTTTGCAACGTATTTTTTACCATTGAATATGAAAGTAATCTTTTTATCATTTAAAACCTTAGATTCCTGTTTTAAAACAACCTGCAAGACCAACTTTTTAGCAGACTTTTTAACTTTCACAGACTTTAACACCAATGATATAACCTTAGAATTTAATGGCAGACTTTGTTGTGCGGATTTTGTAGATTTAGTTATATTATTACTATTGTTTGTTCCAATATCCGAAGCTGTATTGTTTTCAATAATAGTAGTCATGTTTTCAGTATCTGTATTGTTATTTGGTTCCATGGTTGAATTATTGTTAGTTGCATTATTTTCAGTATCATTTCCAAGAATATAAAATAAATATTTATTATAATGGATTTCATGTGCAGGAGTATTTGTAAAAGTAGAGTTTATTATTATAATATTATATTTTTCACTAAAACTAACTACACTACTGATTTTTTTATCATTTACAACATATGAAATTGATACATTAACCACATTGAATGTAATGTCGGAATAATAAATTCCTGCATATTTCTCTTCATCATTCGTATATATATAATTATCAGTAAAAGTGGAATTAATAATCCTTCCACAATTCTTAAAACTAATTGCAGAACCATAATCTAAATTTCCACATGAATTATTTATAAAAGTGGAATTAATAATATCAATATTTGAAGCACCACCCCATATTGCACCTGAACAAAACCCTGCATGATTATTAATAAAAGTACAATTAATAAAAGTTATATCTGGAGCAAAACAAGAGATAGCACTATTAACTCCATTTGCATTTTTGAATATTATATTTTTTAATGTAACATTACTTACCCATATTGAAAATATTTCACGAATATTATTACCATCAATTGTATGTCCCTGACCATCAATACACACACTACGATTAATATGAAGCTCCTCTGTGACCCCATACACATAATCACTTGTATCTTCTTTCTGATTAACATAATCATTTTCCAGTATGATCTCTGATTTATTTAAATCATTGATTTGATTATTTAAATCAGTGAAAGATTTAGTTGGAGAAACAACAACATTTGAATCATTATTATCATGATTATATGAATTATCATCTGTGATATTGTTTGCACTTGCAAAAGACATGCAAATAAATATGAAAGACAATGAAAACAATACAAATACTAACATTCTTTTTTTAAACATGACTTCATCCTCTTTTTTGAATTTTATTTAAAAAGTTTTTTTCATCGACTGAGTATAAACACGTTTTCTTTGCGTTTAAATGATACCTCAATACTAGTTTTAATAGTGCTTCCTCCAACACCTGTAACTTGAGATTTTATCTTACCACAACCCCGAACAGCATTTGCTATGCAATATTTTTTTATAACACGATTGACATTATATATTAATTTCTAAAATTTTTAATAAATTTAGCGATAAAATTTATCAATTATGATTTAAAGTATATACATTGCCATATAAATATGTAGTTGCTCAAATAATTTCTTTCATCATTAAACCAAGTTAAATTAGAATTTGAGTGATTAAAACTAATGACAGTTAATAAGAAGATTATCATTTAATATATAATATAGTTGCAATTAAATTTAGTTCATAATTATTTTTATTGTTTTAAAACACTTATACAAATATAAAACCATTCTTTTAACAAAAATATATACCATTTCTATGCTAAATGACTATATGAGGGTCAAAAAATATTCAAAATTTCTAATTCAAAAAGCATTGTTTGTGCTGTAAATTGAATTTAAATGAAAAAGTTTTCTAAAAAGTAAAGTATTTTCCAACACTCTATATATAAAATAAATTAAAAATAAAAGTATAGCCAAAAGTGCAATTCATCTCGACCTGAAAGAGTCTGAGAATTCTTGCAAATTTGATAAAAATTAGGAGTTAAATAAAAATGCAACAAGTTAGAACAAGAGATTTCATATACACCAGCGATGATTTGTATTTTGCATCAACAAATTATATTCACCCACAGGACAGAGTGATTTCATTTTTAAGATACATCCCCGACCCTGACGGAGACCGTGAAAAAAACGGCAAAAGATATAGAAAGGTAGGATCCGGTGAGGCCTACACTTACCTTAGAGAAAATCACCCGGATTACCTGTATTTCTGTGACGTTACAAACGTGGAAATGATGGAGGTTCCACTGGACAAGGTTGAAAGGATTATAAAACCTGATTTGAGACTTTTAGGTCTTAAAGATACATTTGAATCCGGAGGAGAGGTTGAAAACCCTGAACTGATTGCAAAACTGATGGATGTGGCCGATTTCTTCCATTATATGGCAGATATCCCCTATGACCATCTGGGAATATCCGGCTCCATACTACCCGGCCTTCAAAAAAGTGACGTCAGCGACCTTGACTTTGTAGTCTACGGACTTGACAACCACAGAAAGGCAATTGAAACATTCAAACAGTACCGGGGAAAAGAGGTCTGCATTGAAGAGATTGGCAAGCAAATTAAAGTTGAAGGCATTACCGATGACTACTGGGATTTTGTATATGAAAAAAGAATGTTTGATGAAAGCCTGACAAAAGAGGAATTCAGATGGTATGAAAACCGCAAGGCAAACAGGGGCACCATTAACGGAACACTGTTCGATATCCTGGCCACTAAGGATTATACTGAAATAACCGGCAGGTGGGGAGATACAAGATATGAACCTCAGGGAATTGAAAAAATCGAATGTGACATCACAAGCGCCCTTGGAGCATATGACAATCCTTCACTTTACACAATTGAAAATGTCAGACCTCTTGACGGGGTCGATTATCCGTTAAGTGAAATCGTGTCATTTACACACACTTATGCAGGTGAAGTTGTTGACGGAGAACATGTAATCGCAAAAGGAAAGGTGGAAAAAGTAATTGTTAACGGCGAGACATCACATTACAGGCTTGTTGTTGGAACCACCCGTGAAGCAATAGACGAATATTTAAAACTCAAAGAATCTCCAGTTTAGGATTAACCATTTAGAAGACAGATTTTAATCCTGTTTTTCTAAATTTAAATTTGTGTTTTAAAAATCAATGAAATACCCACCATCATTCTATTTTTTACCATTTAAGATATAATTAAGTGTTTGAAGTCGAAAAACTATTTATATGCCATTCCATAAACTAATGAGCATGTCTGATGTGTTTTTTAACTTTAAATTTGAAATATCAGTTACCTGAAAAATAATTAATGCAATATACAAAATTCTTCCAAAAAAATATCCACAAAACAGGAGGTGAAAACATGGGATGACCATTATATTGGTTCACATGCTTTTTCATACCATAGACCCCCTTTTAAACGATACGTTCAAATCAGAAGATGAAATACAACCTGAAACTATATGATACTACTCGTTTGGCAGAAACTGTCCAAACAGGTAGTTTAAAATTACTATTTTTTCAAATTGTTAGATTCCAACAACTAGCATCATCGACTTACAGAAAAAAATCATCTCAAACAACCAATTGGAATAACTTTAACACCATCTTTTCGAGTGTATGCAAATTTTCCACCAGTTAAAACTGCTAAAAAACTAGGATTTCTAACTTGATCCTTAGATTCGATTAATTTATTTACCTTTAGTAAATTTTGAGCACCCTCATCTATTTTAGTTTTACCCAATTTACATTCAATAAGAGCATATCTTCCATCATTAAGATGTACAACACAATCAACCTCCACATCAGAGTTATCATGATAATAAGATATTGAACCTCCAAATTTAGATGTATATATGCTCAAATCCCTAATACACAAATTTTCAAAAATAAAACCAAAAGTTTTTAAACCATCAATCGTGTCGAAAGCTTCAGGACCCATATTTAAAGCAGCAACTGCAATTGAAGGATCAATGAAAACTTTTTTATTACCCGATCTCATTGATGATTTTGATCTAATATTTGGATTCCATCCCCTCAAGTCTTCAATGACAAACAAACGTTTTAAGGAATCAACATATGAATAATAAGTGGGTTTGCTTATATCTCCAAAGTTGGCAGAAATATCTGCCATTATTGTAGTATCCTTTGCTAAAGTGGAATTATTTCGTGCAATAGCTTTTAAAATAACTTTAACCCTATCGGGATCGCGTTTAACACCGTCAACATTAGAAATATCAGTTTCACATATATTATCCAGATAATTATAAGAAACCAGTAATTTATCTTCATTATTAATTTTATTTAAAGAATCTGGCCACCCTCCACGACATGCTACAAAAATTAAATCATCCATTGTTAAATCAGATTCAAATCCATCAATATTCATGTCAGGATTGTTGAATAACTCATCAATGGAAATCTTACCATTGGATTCACCACTTTCATATAAACTCATAGGCCTCATAAGAAGCCTATGGATTCTACCAGTCCCAGAATGCATAATTTTAGACTCATCAACTACTGTTGAACCTGTTAAAATATATAATCCCTTTCTTTGCAGTTCATCAACACTATTTCTAACACCATCCCACAAAATTGGTGCCATTTGCCATTCATCAATCAATCTAGGTTTTTCACCTTCCAATAGTTTTGAAGGTTTAATATCCAACCACATTTGATATTCTTCTTGCATATCAATGTCTTGAAGTTTTAAAACACTTTTGGCATATTGTTCAGCAGTAGTTGTTTTACCACACCATTTGGGACCAACAATAAGTACTGCACCAACAACATTCATCCATTGTTCTAATTCCCCATCCAAATATCTATCAATATATTCCATAAAATACCTCCTTTAACTATTTCTTTATAATATATTTAACTATTTCTTTATAATATATTTAACTATTTCTTTATAATATATTTAACTATTTCTTTATA